>NZ_VPEC01000046.1:0-15150 GCF_013417355.1 Acinetobacter sp. YH12255 | reverse complement strand
CCCCCCTAAATTCATGCTAAAAAAAATGTAAGGTTGAGATGAAGAAAAGCCTGGAACTGATGGGGTTTGATCAAAAAAAGTATTACATTTTTTTTGACACGATTTCCTAAGCTAGCCTACGATTTCATGCTAAAAAAAATGTAATAGTTTTTAAGTTTCCGTCCTCACTTCAAGAGATTTGTATTGCTAGGTGTTACATTTTTTTTGACACGATTCCCTTAGGCACCCCCCCTAAATTCATGCTAAAAAAAATGTAAGGTTGAGATGAAGAAAAGCCTGGAACTGATGGGGTTTGATCAAAAAAAGTATTACATTTTTTTTGACACGATTTCCTAAGCTAGCCTACGATTTCATGCTAAAAAAAATGTAATAGTTTTTAAGTTTCCGTCCTCACTTCAAGAGATTTGTATTGCTAGGTGTTACATTTTTTTTGACACGATTCCCTTAGGCACCCCCCTAAATTCATGCTAAAAAAAATGTAAGGTTGAGATGAAGAAAAGCCTGGAACTGATGGGGTTTGATCAAAAAAAGTATTACATTTTTTTTGACACGATTTCCTAAGCTAGCCTACGATTTCATGCTAAAAAAAATGTAATAGTTTTTAAGTTTCCGTCCTCACTTCAAGAGATTTGTATTGCTAGGTGTTACATTTTTTTTGACACGATTCCCTTAGGCACTCCCCCTAAATTCATGCTAAAAAATGTAAGGTTTGTTGGCTTAGTAATTGGTTATCTCAAGCATTAGTCCCTAAATCTATTAAATTTTTTGATACTATCTTCTAAGATTATCCAATAATGCATGTGGCAAAATGTATTACTAGGTTTGAAAAAAATCATTGGGTACTTTAATAAGATAAAAGGGTAGATTGCCCTAAGCAATATTGAATAATCCTTCTGGGGATAACGTTAAATGAATGACTTGCATGAATTGAATGGCTTAAAAAATATTTATCTCTATGATTCATACTTACCAAATAATTCTACAAAAATTGAATTAGGGGAAGGCAACTCTAATTTAACGGGTGCAAATGGTGCGGGAAAAACTTCTACCTTAAATTTAATACCAATATTTTATGGGGCACGTCCTGATCGACTAATCGATCGCTCTGCAAATAAACTTAATTTTACAGATTATTATCTCCCTCATACGCGTAGCATGATTGTTTTTGAATACAACACACCGATCGGGGTATGTTGTGTAGTTTTTTACCGTAATCAGGATAAACAATGTTATCGTTTTGTCCAGGGCAATGCGTCTGAAACAATTTTTTCAAAATCTTCTAGAGAATTTCATAAGGAACACCAAACTGTAAAAAGCCTGTTGCAAGAAATTGAAATGGGCGGCTATTTTGTTAGTAAACAAATCGACAATAGCCTAGATTACATAGCAGTTCTAACTAACGATAAAAAACGTCTGAATCGTGATTTCAAACTGAGGGATCTTGCTTCTATTTTCTCTCTTAGTGGTAAAGGCCATGAATTAAAGCATATCGGGGCATCCACCCAGATCACCTTGAATAAAACCAACCTGTTAGATAACTTCAAGCTTATGTTGGTTGATGCCTTTTTAGAAAATGAGCAAATGATGAATCAACGCTCAAATACGCTGAATTCTTCCAGCCTTATTTCGGATATTCAGACATTGCGGGAATTCGATAAGGAAAAGCCAAAACTACAACTGGGGATCGAGCAACGACGTGCCTTAATGCAGACTTACTCTTTACTGGAGGCTTATCGAGGTCAGGCAATCCAAAAACTAGAGATTAATAATACGACAATCGCACAGCTTCGTTATCAGAGAAGCCAAGCTATTGAGCATGCCAGAGCTGAATTAAAGGTGATTGAAAATGAGATTATTTCGAATAGCTCAAATGAGTCACGTGCAAAAGGTGAGTTGGAAGGCTTACAACATGCTTTAGCTTCTATAGAGGAAAACGAGCAGAAATATAAAAATGCTGATATTCTGAAAAAACAGGAAGAATTCAATAATCTTGCCAAATACAAGCAGGAAGCTGAAGATGCCCGTCGTTATGTGGATGAATTAGAGAAGAACCTGAAAGAAATTGTCCATAAATTTGAAAAACTTAAAAATAATGCCTTGGAAGAAAAAGACCGAGATTTAGCTGCTATTCATGAACGTAAGAATGAGGTTTCTAACTTACTACACAATTTGCAACAGGATAGGTCTCATGCTGTAGATCAACTGGCTTTGGCTGAAAAGAATGAGCTGAATGCTTTCGAGCAGAGTAAACTGGAAGAACGCAAAATTTATGAAGATGAGGTTGATCATTGCAATAATTTGATTGCTGAAGCAGTAAACCATAAACAGGAAGAACAACAGCAAATTGAAGAGTACCAGCTGAATCTTCAAGCACTCCAAAAGACCATGCGGGACAAGGAGCAACAACTCAATGCGGCGAACACTCATTTATTGCGCCTAAAAAGTGAGAATGCTCGAGCCAATACAGATTTTGATACCGCTAAACGCCATTTAGATAAATCCACGCAAACAGAACATCAGTTAAGAGATATTCTGTATCAGAAAAATACATTACTAAGCTTTCTAAAACAGTGTCCTGACGACACTTGGAAACACAATATTGCCAAACTAATAAATCCAAAATTATTTTTGCATACCGGGTTGAAGCCTTACTGGGATGCAGAACAGCAAAACGGAACTGGTGGCTTTTATGGCCTGCATCTTGATATTTCTAAGCTGGAGCTTCCAGTTGAAGCGGAATCACTCAATGAATTAGAGCAACGCCTAGCACAGGCGATTAACATTCTGCAAGATGCCAAAGAGAAATACAGTAGCAGTGAAAAGGCAGTGGCTGCATCTGCCAAAGCAGTTCAGGACTTTGACCTGAATCTCATCAAGCTGCAGAATGAACTGCGTCAATCTCGAGAAACATTTGATAGTACCCAGCGTATATTTGAGCAGTACAAGCAAACAATCCAGATTAATGTGGCAGAGCGGAGAATATTAGCTGAGGGACAACGTGATCAGGCTCGTCAGCGATTAAATCTATTTGTATATATCATCAATAGTAGTCCACTAATTCCATTTAAGAGTAGTCCACTAGTTCCGCTTAAAAGTAGCCAATTAGATACACTCAAAAAATTGTATCCTAAGATTTAACATTTTGAACTAAGCTAGTACATATTCCTATACAAACGGACCCTAAGTATCACGAGTATGAACAATGATTCTTATTTAACTTGGACACTTTAACTTGCTAAAAACATATCTTAGATTTCAGAACTAACAACTCAATACTTCAAATCCCAAACTTTCTAATTCTATTTTTTCCTTAGGTTTTAAATTTTTAACGCACCACACTAAAATGTACTTTGGTCTTGATGAGGCAACATAAGCAAATCTTGCTGCTTCAGATGTTTTATCTTTTATCCAATGAGACCAATGTGTGCCTGTTCCACTCCGTGTAGGATTTGAAATCAGCATGGTAGCCTCATGTGTTTCACCTTTAACACCATGGATAGTTGATTTTCTGAATTTGATATCCAATGCATGATTTTTGCGATGATAGGTAGATATGCAATTACTTGCTTTACCACTTGGAGATTGAATTTTAAGGTTAGATTTTTTTAATGCTTCATAAATTTCAGTAAGAACAAATTCTTGTTCATGTAAATTGATGATTACAGCATTAAGTTTTTTGCACCAATCTGTCCATGGACTAGTTTCTAGTTTTAGACCATTACTCAATAAGTACTGAATAGAGTTATAAAGAAATAATCTCCACTCTAATTCAGATTCTATAATTTGAGGGCAATTGTAATCGCTTGACTTAGTTTCTAGCTGAACTTTATTTTTAATATACTTTGAAAATTCAATCAAAGATTGATTAATTGCTGTATAGCTTGTTTCATCAAAGTTTAAAAGAGAACTCAGTAAAAACTCTGATGAAAGCTTTGGTGTATTATCTATAATTGATAATTGATTTAAAGTCTGATGACCTCTAGCCACTAAAACGCGATTGCTATACTGTTTTGTTAATTCATGAAAATGCGGAATAACCTCACTAGGTGAATCTTGATACTGAAGTACAAAGCATGATTGTTTGGTTGATGTGAAATCTGCTTCGATTGAACCTGATTTCATAATATTTGTAGCAATATTGACAATTTTCTGACAACTTCTAAAGTTCTTTGTTAATTGAATTTCTCGAAAACCGTTTTTAGAGATAAAATTAATAATTTCATTAGGATCAACATCTCTAAATTCATATATAGCCTGATTTAGATCCCCAACAAAATGTAATTTTGTGCCATTCAGCATCATTGCTCTTAAGATATTTAATTGTTCAAATGATAGGTCTTGGCATTCATCAACTATAATTAGTGGAAATCTTTTTGATAAGTTAGAGGCGTAAATTTTAGTATTTTGAAATTGAGTGAGAATAGCCTCTGCTAAATATTCAATGTCTTTATGTGTTAAAAAACCTGCATTAAGACATTGATTTTTCGCTTTATAAATATCATTGATTTGCCATTGCTCAAAATTCATAGCATTGAGAGATCTATTTCGTATTTGATCTGGCGTATGAAATTTTAATTTACTTGTTCTGCCATCAATTTCTACCTGATGCCCTGAAATTTTTTGATGGCCGTGCTTATACTGTGTCAAAAAAAATAACTGTGAATCATAGTTCACTACTTTAAATGAATAATCCCCATTCTCGCCTTTATATTTAGAAATATCTTTAGAAAGTGGATTAACAATATTTTTTATAATAAAGCTATCAAATGTTCCTATAAAATGGGGATAGGTTGATTGTCCTTTTATTTTCTCTTTAATTCTATGCTCAATTTCTTTTGCAGCGCTTTTAGTAAAAGATAGAACAGCTATCCCGCTAGGAAAATTTGCCCAACTCTCAATTGAAGTGGCTACACGTTGAGCAATGGTTTCAGTTTTTCCACTGCCAGGACACGCATTTAAAAAAACATTCTCTGTAATTTTTGCACGTTCAATATAGTCTAGTTGTTCATCAGTATATTTCATCTAGTTATGCCTCAATAGAAGATTTGTCTACTGAACAAGCCCAAAGAATCGCATCTTCGAGATATTGAGGTACTTGAAGTTTAATTTCCTCTGATGAAATCTTATCTGCTAAAACTTGTGCGAAATATCCTTTCCCAATATTTTTATCATCAACTCTTTTTAATATTTCAAAGGCATGATTTGCTTTTTGTTCAGAAGTAATTTCCGAGTAATCATCATCTATTATTACTTGTAAGCCATTTTTCACATCGCCTGTTTTTGATGGCCATAATTCGATAAGAACTTTAGCCATTTCTTTTGCATTATTACTTTCCATTGCAAGGTCATATTCTAACGTCTTAAATTTTGCAACAAATAGCCGTGCAAAGTCAGAAGTATTAATGCTATCTACCAATTTCAGAGCATGATTTTTTCCTTCTAATATATTGTCTTCATGTGGTTTATAATCTATTTTTATTTTTTTCTCTGGTTTATCTTTAGACTCAGTGTCTGTAGATGTATCCTCTTCATAGTAAAATTGATCAGGGTCTAAATCAGTAATACCTGCGCAACGGATTGGAACATTTAAGCCCACTTGATCTTCTTGGACATCTGGCACACCTGTAATATTACAATACAGGCGCATAAAATGATTAAAATATATACCATTAAGGTTGATTACTGAAACCCCATAGTCTTCTATATTATTAATCTCTTTACCTTTTAATACTGTCTTAGCTAGCTCTGGAATGATCATTTGTTCAGCTATACCTTCAACTAGGATCACTCCGCTCGCAAAAAGTAAGTTGGATTTTGTGATATCCAACCAGCGATTAAGGAAACTCAAGTTATTATCAGCTAAACCACATTCAGCTAAAGGTGTTGCAGTCGGATTATCATTCTTAGTTAAATGTATAATCTTATCTAAATGCACACTTGAGGCTAAAACTGTAGAGTGAGTCGTAACAATAACTTGTACTTTATGTTCATTTGCTACTTTTTCAAGATGATCTAATAAACGAACCTGTAATTGAGGATGTAAATGCGCTTCAGGTTCCTCAATCAGTAAAAGTCTATATAGTGATTCTTCTTTAGTTAAAGTAAGTTCTGCAAGAATAGAAGCAATATACAATAAGTTGTTATATCCAAGACTGTTTTGGCATAAGTCTCTAAACTGATCTGCTTCAGCAGTTGTTATTTTAGGAAAGAATATTAATCTTAAATTTTCAACAATTTTAGAAAATTCATTTTCAACAAATTGTATATGTGTTGATTGACTAAAATTCTGCCCGATAGCTTCTAGTAAGTGATCTGCAATCAATTTATTTGCTTTTTTAATGCTAGAGTCGGTATCGTCGATAAGAGATTGATTAAATTCTTTAAACTTCTTTTCTAACGGGTGTTGCTCTTCAGCTTTTTTACATTTCTTAATCTGATCGGCTTCAATAAACTTTAATAGTTTCGATAAACGAGATTGTCGTCCATTTACGAGTTTTGATTCCGCATCTCGTAAGGGCGGTAAATAAATACAATGAATTTTGTCAAATAGCTCAACATCAAATTGTGATGATTTAGAATTCCCACCCCAAAAACTTTTTTTAAAGCGTCCACGTAATTCCTTATTTAAAACCTCTAAATTTAAAATTACGTTATTTGTAGCATCACTCCACTGTAGAAATGCTATAGGTTCAGGGCCCTCTAAATTATCAAATTCGACTTTTATTATGAATGAATCAGAAGCTATCGACTTTTCTTTAAAAGGTTTATTAAAGTCATCTGAAGAAACACTGTATGACCCTGACTCAGTATCGATAAAGAGCTGACGAAAGGAGTTAATAATACTTGTTTTACCTGCTCCATTTTCTCCAACAATTACGTTTAGTCCTTTTCTAAAGTTGATTTCAAAACATTCTGAAAAACAACGATACCCCTGTACTGATAATTTTTTAATATACACAGCTATACCTATTTAATTACTTAAAACTTATGCCACCGCATCATTAAACGCTTCAACAACCTCAAATATGTTGTCAGCATCTGCATTACCAAACACACCATCAATCCCTTCATAGTGGATCTGATTAAACGGTGGTTCATAAAGTTGTGCCGCATCCAGCACACCGTTTTGAGTCAAATGATCAATCATCATTTCAATAAAACGAATCTGTTTATCGTTATAGGTTGTACCTTGCAAGTATTTAGAAAATGCTTGTTGTACTGCTTGGCGATCTAAACCAACCAATGAGCGGATGAACATTGGCAATGATTGATCTGTACCAAAACATTCTTCAAATTTATCTCGGCTTTCTACTTCTTGCGCTTCAAAAACAAAGCGTTCTAACTCACTTAGATCGGTCGGTGTCAGTGCTAAACCACGCTTTAACTTTGCGATGGTAATATGATTTTCATTCGCTTTGATGAAACTTTCTACTCGCTTACGGTACTGGGCTAGATTTACGCCACTTGATACCACTGGAATATCGACTGCTTGCATCTCTCCAATTTCATCATCAAGCATGGAATAAACAATCGTTGAGGTTGATTTTTCAATCAGTTTAACTAGACCACGGATACGTTTACGCATCGCCTCAAGCATTGGCAAGGTAATGCCTTTCCAATATTCCACGGTTTGAATGTCTTGGATTAGCGCAATCTGTTCTGCAACAACAGGAATATTTTCTTTGCTTTCCAGTTTAGAAGCAATTTCAATCACTCTATTGGCATAACTCTGAATCGCTGTATTGTTCTTTTCCAATACCGCCAGCTCAAGGTTGTAGCAAAGCATATCAAACAGTTTAGCTTCTAAAGTTTCAGGCTCAAGCTGATTTGGCAGTTTAGAGATGTGTTCTCGTAATGTACCAATGGCAAGGTCATCTAAGTTATTCCAAGCATCATCCTTTTTAAAATGTTCAACATGCTCAAGCTCAGATTTCACGATGAAATTATCATTGTTCATCGACTTCACCTCAGTCAGTAGACTTTGACGTATATCTTGCTGTACAGCTTTCAGCTCTTCGGTGGCATCGTCTTTAGCATTGAGCAGACTTAAGAGATTTAAACGTGCTTTAAATAGGCGTTGCCCGAGTGGTTCTGTGGTAGATACAGGCGCACCATCTGGGTTTTCATTGAAGTATTCAAAGTTAGAGCAATAATCGAAGATAAAGAATTCTTTTTTATCATCTTCAGGGCTAAACAGTTCTTTGCAGAGTCGTGTACCACGCCCAATCATCTGCATAAACTTCACTTTAGAGCGCACTGCTTTAAAGAACACAAGATTGACCACTTCAGGCACATCAATCCCTGTATCCAGCATATCCACTGAAATCGCAATTTGCGGTTCAGGTAAGTCTTTCTTGCTGAAGTCATCAATTAAGCTTTGTGGATACTTAGTGGCATGGGTAATGACACGGGCAAACTTGCCATCATATTGCGGATAATTTTCATTGAAGCGATCCGCAATAAACTGTGCATGTTTTTGATTGACCGCAAAGATAATGGTTTTACCCAAACGATCTCCACCTTCAGTTTTAATACCATTTTCCATCAAGTGTTTAAGCATTAAATCAATCGTGCCTGTATTAAACAGCTCTTTATTGATTTTGGATGCTGAAACTTCTTCGGGAGCTTCTTCATCTCCCCAATTTAGACTATCCCAATGTTGTTTTTCGGCTTCAGAGAGTTCGTCATATTTCACGCCTTCACGCATAAATTTCAATGGCACTGAAAATGCTTTCGGTGGTACGAGATAACCATCAGCAATGGCTTGATCAAGATCATAGTAATCGGTTGGTACACCACTTTCTAAGCCAAACAGTGCGTAGGTATCACGATCGACTTCATCTCGTGGCGTTGCGGTTAAACCCACCAGCAGACTGTCGAAGTATTTAAAAATTTCACCAAACTTTTGATAGACGCTGCGGTGTGCTTCATCGACAATAATCAGGTCAAACATGCCTGTACCGAATTTACGTGTGCCATCGGCATTCATTTCATCAATCAAACCCATCATGGTTTGATAGGTCGAGAAATACACTCGACCAACTTGATTTTTATCCTCAAGTAAATTGACGAATGAAGCATCTTTTAAATTGGCTTTAAAGGCATTGTGCGCCTGATTGACCAAAGATGTACGATCAGCAAGGAATAACGCCTTTTGTACCACATTTGCTTTCATTAGCACATCGACCAGTGCAATGGCAGTACGTGTTTTACCTGTGCCTGTTGCCATAATCAGTAAGCCTGCACGTTCTTTACGTTGATAGGCTGCAAGCATGGCTTTGATGGCACGAGTTTGGTAGTAACGCTCGACAATGTCCGCATTGATCGGGAAGCTACTTAAATCAGGGTTGTTCTTCCGTCTTTCGATCAGACGTTTGAGTTCTGCCTGCGTATAAAAGCCGTGAACTAAGCGTGGTGGACCACCTTGCACATCGTTCCAAATTCGGGTTTTGTAACCATTGGTATAGAATATGACAGGCCGTTGTCCTGTTTGTTGCTCTAAACAGTCTGCATAGAGCTTGGCTTGTTGTTGTCCAATATCAGGGTCAGTTGATGTACGTTTAGCCTCAACAACAGCTAAAGGCAAGCCATTGGCATCATACAGCACATAATCCACTGCACCTTTACCCGATGGGCTCGGCATACCTGTTACAGCAACTTCCTCTCGAACCGATGTACCGATTTCCCAGCCTGCTTCTTCAAGCATGAGGTCAATTTTAAGTTTTCGGGTTTCGTCTTCTTTATAGTCGGTATGGTCTTCGATTTTGCTATTGGCAATTTTGGCTTGTTCAACGTCTGCACGTTTTTGTGCAAGTTCAGCATCTATGTTGGCTAATAGTTTTTCACGGTCTTCTAAGTTTGCAGATTGTTCGAACAGGCGTTGTTCTAATTCACGTAGGGCTTTGTGTTGTTCTGCAAACTGTTTTTCTTTGGCTTCGGTTTCTTTCTGTAGTTGTTCTTGGTTGGCTGTGACTTGCTCTGTGTTGTCTACGTTTGGTATGAGTTTCGGGTTAAAAATAATGGTTTGTGAGCGGTCTTTAGACGGTGAGCCATAGTTGCGTTCAAACCAAACATACATCAAAAATAAGTGGCTGATGTGTTTTACGGTTTCTTCAGTGGTGAGTTGTTTGAACTTTTTCCCATGTACGGCACTGTTGCCGACCATGCGGATATTGTCCATTTTGTCCCAAATATAAGGAGGAACTAGGTCTTTAAATTTGAGGTCGTTGAGTAAGTTATGTAGTGAAGCGTCATAAGGTTGAGTGAGTTTTTTATCGTATTGATACAGCCACAGCACAAGGTTTTCAAGTGAGTTACGTGCCGCAGCAAGAGCAAATTGGGGGGATATATACACAAGCTTTTCGGCTTCTTTAGCCGTAGCTGCCAAGCTTTTAAATTCAGGTTCTAAAAACGAGAAATTGCTCATGTATATATTCCCTCATATTTTAATTAAGTGTTATAAAGTGCCGTTAAATGCTTGGTTTTGTAGTGATGAAAATAAGTCATTAATCTTAGATAATTTTTTTTCCATTAAAGATCTTTGTAAAATAATCTTTTGTTTTAAAATGGAAAACTCATTTTGCATTTCTATTGGTGGTAATTCTACTGGAAGATCTTTGATAATTCCCATATTTAACCCCGACATAATTGCTCCTTTAGCTCTTGAATCTAAATAATTCCGAGCTGTTGGATGAAGCAAGAAGTAGGAATGTAAAAATTCAGGGTTACATTTATTTTGATCTAAAGTAATACAGCATAAGTGTTTTGTATTAATTGCCTTCGGAATATCATCGGGTACAACTGCACATTTCCCACAAGTGCCCATAATCGTAATGATTACATCTTTGGGCTTCACGGTATAACGCTTCAAGTCTTTATATTTTTCTTCAGTAATAAATCTAGGTTTAGCCCAATTAAAGCTATTTTGAACCGCATTATCAATTCCAAGTACATGAATTCCTTCTTCAACGAATTCACTATGTAGAAGTTGACTACCAAATGGGCCTGTTCTCATAGATTTATCATTTTCCAATAAATTAGAAACCTTAAATTCAGGATAGTTTTTTTGATGGAATTTACTTATAAACTCGGCCTGTAAAAGCTGATCTAACTTTTTAATCGCTAGCTGACGTTTTTGGCGTAGCTCATCCGCTTGATCTAAAATAGCAGCAATTCGGCGTTGTTCTGCAAGTGGTGGAAGTGGGATTTCAATTTTTGCAATATCTTTTGCATAAACATGCGGTTGAGCCGCTCCAGCCTGTAAAGAATATAGATAATCTTGCTTAAACTTCAAAAAATAATAAACATAATTGATATCAGCTGACTCATTAATGACTTCAACAGTTGAGCAATCTGAAGCAAAAATAGGAACTTGCCAAAAATTAACGTATCCTGCACTTGCCCCTGATGCGCTTACTGTAATTGTATTTGCATCACGATTAGCTTCATTATGTGAAATTGTAGAAGTCTTACCACCTGCAACTACAGGTATTTTTCCTGCTTTAACCTGATTCTTAGTGATTGTTGAACCTCTGCGTATTAAGCAAACTTGATCCAATCTCGTTTTAAAAAAACTCACTTAAGCATCTCCTTAAGCGTAGCCATTCCTTTTAAAATATCCTGTTCAAGGACTTCTAAATCCGCCAAAATTTTACTTGGTGCTTCATATTCCAGTTGCTCATACACCACTTCCTTATAACGGTTAATCGAAAGATCATAACCATTGGCAGCAATATCAGCTTTATCAACCAAGAAACTTTGCTCAGTCGCTTTACGGTCTTTTTCACCCTCTAAATTTTTAAAACGCGCAATGATGTCAGGAATGTTGTTATTTTCATGCTTAGACGCATCAAGTTCATTACGCTTATCATCCAACGAATAACCATCTGCCTGCATGTCATAGAACCAAACTTTATCCGTACCGCCAGACATGGTTTTGGTGAAAATCATAATGGCTGTAGACACCCCAGCATAAGGCTTAAACACACCAGACGGCATGGAAATAATTGCTTCAAGTTTTTGCTCTTCCACAATCTTTTGACGCAAATCTTTATGCGCTTTAGATGAACCAAATAACACACCATCAGGCACAATCACCGCAGCACGACCACCTGTTTTTAACAACCGTAAGAACAAGGCTAAAAACAGTAATTCAGTCTTTTTAGTTTTAACAATCGCTTGAAGGTTTTTAGCACAACTTTCATTATCCAAACTGCCTGCAAATGGCGGATTGGCTAAAATCAAACTGTATTTTTCGGCAATATGTGAATGCGCTTCACTTAAAGAATCACGGTTTTCAATACTTGGATTTTCTACACCGTGCAGCATCATGTTCATTGAACCAATACGAAGCATAGTGCTGTCAAAGTCATAACCAAAGAAAGTGTCGGAGCTAAAGCGTTTTGCTGCTTCAGGATTAGCAAAAATTTCAGTAGAGTAATGATCGTTTAAGTATTCACTTGCCGCCACAAGGAAGCCTGCTGTACCACATGCAGGATCACAAATGGTATCTGTTGGCTTCGGTTGCATCAGCTCCACAATCATCTTAATGATATGACGAGGGGTTCGGAACTGTCCGTTTTGACCTGCTGATGCAATTTTACCGAGCATATATTCGTAAATATCGCCCTTGGTGTCTTTATCATCCATTGGCACATCGGCAACCAAATCCACCACTTTGGTAAGTAGCGCAGGCGTAGGAATGGTAAAACGAGCATCTTTCATGTGATGACTATAGGTGGTTTCATCTTCTGCACCTAAGTTTTTAATGAAAGGAAAAACTTCATTGGCAACCGTGTTATATAAAGTTGCAGCATCACCCAAAGTCACAAACTTCGACCAACGAAGATGATCTTGTTCAGGCGTAAAAATTGGATGTTCTACAGCAGTTTTTAAGCGGTTAGCTTTCTTTTCTTTGGTGATCTGAATTTCATCGAGTCGGCGAATAAACAGCAAATAGGTCATTTGCTCCATGACTTCTAAAGGATTGGAAATACCGCCACTCCTAAATGCATTCCAAATCTGGTCAATTTTGCTTTTAATTTCGCCTGTAATCACGCTGATGACTCTCAAATTTCTTTGAGGGTATTGTCTTAAAATTTAGTTAAAAAAGCGAATAGATCTGATCGGGAAACGACATAATTTGTCTCCTATATTCACAGATGCAAGAAATTCATCTAGATTAGAAATTAAATAAACTATTCGCTAAAGAGGAAGGAGCATGAAAAGTGAGGAATATAAACGCAACAAAGACAAATTTCAGAAAATTTTGAGAACTGTAAGTGAAATATCCAAATCAGAACTAGCTCCATTTTTGGATCATAAAAAATTCTTACATTCCACGCTATTTCATCAAATAGCAGTCTTTGCTGCGATGCATTATAAAGAACACAGTGATAGCACGCTTATTATGCAAGTTTTGGATTTCACAAAATTGAAAGGGACCGAATATCTAAAAGCAGTAAGATGGTTTGAATACAGAACTGGTACATGCTTTTTTATCGAAGATAACAAATTAAAGAAGAGTAAAAGTAATACTCTTTTAGACGAGAATTATCAAATGTTTGGGGAGTTTCTAAAAACTTACAAAGGGCCATTACCTGAAATTAAATCACAAAAAGCAGAGATCGAAGAAGACTATATAGAAAAATACAAAAAATACTCTAAAGAACCTCGTGACGAATTTGACTTGATAGAGAACACGTCTATGAAAATTGGTGGTCGGACTGTATTTGGAGGATATGGTACTGGAAAAAAACGCTAAAAATTAGGGCAATAATTCTTTCATGTCTACTTCTAGTGCGGTGGCGATTTCATACAGCTTTTCAACAGTAAGGTTTACTTCGCCACGCTCAATGCGACCGATATAACTGCGGTCAATACCACACTGTAACGCTAAAGCTTCTTGTGTGATTTTTTTCTCTTTTCTTTTTTTGCGTATTAATTGACCAATCTCAATAGATAATTCTAACATTTAAAATAAATTGTTCAAAAAATAGAAATATCACTAATTGAGGATTAAATATCCACGGACTATAATCCTCATTTTTAATAAAAGATTAAAAGACTGAACATGAAGAGACCTGTACATTTGCCGTTGTATCACGAATTCTTAGAATTATTCGATAACTATGAAATTCAAAATTGGGAAGCCAAAAAATTTTGGGAAAAATGAACCGTACCGGGTTTGTCGGAGACTTTTTTATTTAAGTTAGGCCACCTGACCTAACGGGTTAATCTTATCATAGTACATTGCTTCAAACTCAAAAGGCGATACATAACCCAGTGCACTGTGTACACGCTTTTTATTGAACCAATCTACCCAGTTTAGTGTCGCAAGTTGTACATCTGCTAAACCTTGCCAATCTGCTTTTAAATATTCAATCACCTCTGTTTTGTATAAGCCATTCACCGTTTCAGCCAAAGCATTATCGTATGAATCACCAGTTGTACCGACTGATGCTCGTAAATTTGCTGCTTCTAAACGATTGGTATAGCGAATCGAAAGATATTGCACACCCCTGTCGGAATGATGAATCACATTCTTTGGCATGCCTCGATCGTGCAATGCTTGCTCAAGTGCATCGAGCACCATATCTGTATTCATCCGTGTAGATACTTTCCATCCAACAATTGCTCGTGAGAACACATCAATAATAAATGCGGTGTAGACCCAGCCAGAATTGGTTTGAATATAGGTAAAGTCACTGACCCATAATTGGTCAGGTCGATCAGCACTAAAATTACGTTTCACTAAATCATCTGCTCGTTTTTGGTCATCTCGGCTACGGGTGGTCTGTTTATTCTTACCACGCCAAACACCTTGTATACCTAGCTTCTGCATCAATCGAGCAACTGTACAACGTGCAATCACATAGCCTTCACGTTTCAGTTTTTGCCAGACCTTACGCACACCGTATCGACCTGAACTTTCTTTCCAAATTCGTTTAATTTGTTCAGCATGATGCTCATCATGTAGATCTCGTTTCGCTCGATGTTCTGGATTTTCGCAGAGATCTAGAGTCCGGTAATAGGTTGAAGCTGTGATCGGTAAAATCCTACAAATCGCATCAACACCATATAAGTCTTTATTGTTATGGATGAAATCCACCATTATTTGTGTGGGCGGTCGAGCTCCGCCTGGGCGAAAAA
>NZ_VPEC01000044.1:0-10109 GCF_013417355.1 Acinetobacter sp. YH12255 | reverse complement strand
ATAGACCCTACCTCGTCTATCAACATCTAGGACCAGAACAACAACTTTATTCTCCATGACTTGATATACCAATCCAAATTGATCAGTAATGTCCTGGAAGCAGCACAGATCCTTCCAAGCATCTCTTTTAATACAGCTATTGATACAGTTATCGAAACAACAAAACAAACGATAAAATATAAGCAATTACCTACTCAAAAAGCTCAACAACCAAAAGCCGTGAGCCAATTTGATTGCATGCCTTTATAGACCCTACCTCGTCTATCAACATCTAGGACCAGAACAACAACTTTATTCTCCATGACTTGATATACCAATCCAAATTGATCAGTAATGTCCTGGAAGCAGCACAGATCCTTCCAAGCATCTCTTTCAATACAGCTATTGATACAGTTATCGAAACAACAAAACAAACGATAAAATATAAGCAATCACCTACTCAAAAAAGCTCAACAACCAAAAGCCGTGAGCCAATTTGATTGCATGCCTTTATAGACCCTACCTCGTCTATCAACATATAGGACCAGAACAACAACTTTATTCTCCATGACTTGATATACCAATCCAAATTGATCAGTAATGTCCTGGAAGCAGCACAGATCCTTCCAAGCATCTCTTTCAATACAGCTATTGATACAGCTATTAAAACAACAAAACAAACGATAAAATATAAGCAATCACCTACTCAAAAAGCTCAACAACCAAAAGCCGTGAGCTATAGAGGGCTTTGTTGCACAAACCTATTCATGACGGCTTATTCAGCAAAGCCAATATTTTGAGCGGTCAGATTCGCATACCATTGATAATCTACATAGCCTTTGTCAAAGACCACAATACTGCCAGAGGGAAACTGGAATTTTCGGCCTTGTACCATGTCATTTTCTTTACCATTTTCAACTGCAACAAACTCAGGAATATGATTGCTGTGATTCAATCCTATGCTGAGTTTCATGCTGGCTTTTGAATCATGAACTTTGGCCCATGCGCACAAGGAAAGCGACAGATCAATGTGACTGGCATCCAGGGAATACAGAGGATTCTTGAAGCGAAATTTATGGGCTACTTTTGATTTTTCACAGTATTGCAGTAATTGATGAAACATCTGTTTATACAAGGCAGCAGGTTGCTCCTCGTTGATTCGTGCCAGCGTGCTTCGGGGAATAGACTTTGCTCCGAGATGATTAAGCTTTTCCTGCTGGGACTCAAGATTGGATTGAATATCCCGTAGGCTTTGTCGGCAGGAAAGTTGGGACATTAACAGGGCAATAAACTGATCCCATCGAGAAGCAGATCTGAATTTCTGCCCAACATGATGTTGTTTAGCAAGCCGTTCAAAATCTTGTCGTAAGACTGGTTTAATTAACTGATGAAATACGGTATTCTGATGTGACAAAACCTGAATCCTGGTCGTTAAAGTGTTTGTTTGCACTCATATTTTAACTGTTCGGACTCAGGTTTTTTTATTTAAATCAAACTATGGGACAGCAGTGGCTTACAGCTCCCTTTTTTGTTGTGTAAACCCCAAATAGAAATGTCCGCTTGTAGAATCTGCGCTTTTGCTATTATCGAAGCGGACGGTTTATATCATCAATGCTGAAATTAAAAATCTAGATCATAATCACGATTTGGCTGCTTTTCAGGTTCATAAGTTTGCTCTAAGACATCGCTTTGAGGAGTCGGATTAGGCTTTTTCACCTCGTGGATATGGCTCTTTATGTTCTCAAAACTCTCTAAACACGATTGATATGACGCTCTTTGATGTTTCAAATGGTCATTTTGAGGCTCTAAAATAATTTCACATTTCAGATAGTTAAGCATGCGTTGGTCGTTTTTGATGATCTCCTCGATTTTGTCATAGTCCCATGTATTGATCATTCTGCTTGCTTGGCTGATGTATTTCTCCAAGTTTTGAGCTTTTTTCTGCACACAACCAATCAATTGCAATAGATTATTATCGTTGTATGCTTGCTGTTGTTGGGCTGAAAGTTGTTTGTGATCAGCAACGTAACCAGGGTAATAAGCGTCAATTCTCAAGTCACGGAAATCTGTAGCCGGCTTTGGCTTGGGTCGAATTTTAGCGACTAGGGGTTCTAGTTGTTCAAGTTGTTGATTAAGGTCATTAATCGTTCTACAGTTTCCCCAAGCGTATTGATCTGCTTGCTTTGCATCTCCAAGTCTGTGTAAAAGTCGGTGGGTAGCTGCAATTGCAAGATGGTTGAGAGTGCTGTCTCCAGGTCTGTCTGCTGTGTGTCTAGCGTCTGTTGAATGGATTTTAATTCGATCTTTACCAGGTCGCTGACAATGCTGTTTAAATCCAGTTGATTTAATGCTGTCGTTAATTGCATTTGTAACTGGGTTCTCAAGTTTTCTTGAAATGCTTGCTGTAATTGCTCCGAAAATTCGCCCTGCTCGAGCTTTGAAAGTTCTACTTTCATAGCCAAAATCAAGGCTTGTTGAGCTTCTTTCTCTGAGTTCAAGTTGTTGATTTTGTCCTTTAAACTCTGCTCTACTTCGCTGTAAGTGGTCAAAATATTCTTTAATGAACTGACCTGTTGACTCAAGGCTTCGTTTTGTTCTGCTAACAAGCTGTTTTGTTGACTCAACAAGGCGTTTTGCTCTGTCAAAAATTGGTCGATCTCGGTCTGCATAACTTATCTCCGTATGCTGTTTAGGTAATTGAGTTGGCTCTGAATTGTTTGTGAATTCTGTTGAATCATTTCTTTTTGTGCTTGGATGGTTTTTAGGTTTGTACTGAACTGATAGATCGTATAAAAACTGATTAAAATCATCAGCCCCCCAAAAACTGTACTCGCCCATGTCATGTATTTGGCTTTTTGAGAGTTTAATAGCGACTGAATTCCGGTCTCTATTAGCTCGCTTTGGCTCTCTTCTATCGCCTGCTTCACTTGGGCCTGGACTTGGGCTTGGATGCTCTTCTGATCTATCGAAATGCTGCCAATTGCTTTGTTGATTTCGGTCTGCAGCGATTCGATTGAGACTGAAAGCCGTTGGAGTTTCGATATATCTGTATTCGATATCTGCTCGTGGATTGCTTTTAACGCTACTAGATAGTCCATTGTTGCTTCTTGCAGCACTTGTGGTGATAGATTCCCCACCTCGGTCAAAATCGAGCTTAGATTGGATTCTATGGATCTTGTCGTACTCTCTATCCCGTTTAAAAGGGTGGTACTGTTCATGATAGGCAGCTCGCTTTGCTCGATAAGTTTCTCGAAGTTGATCAGCGTCTGTGAGAGCAGCTGCAAGCTCACGATCAGTTGGTTTATTTGATTCTGCCTCTCGAAGGCGCTCTGCATAAGCTCCAAGTTCGAATTTTTCATCGTAAAACGCCCCTTTTAGTCGGTGTTTGTCATTGTTGTTTAGGCGATGAGATCAAGATGCGAGAGCAGCGTAGTGTCACGCAAGGTAAAAAGCTCATGGAGATGCTGAGCTCTGCGATCAAGGGCTATCAGAACAAGGTACTGACTGCAGCCGAAGTGATTGATGAGCTCATCAAGTTGGCTAAGGCAATCCAAGAGTCAGACAAAATGGCAGAGGAACTCAACCTGACTGAATATGAATATGCGTTCTATTCAGCAGTTGCAGACAATGACAGTGCTAGAGAGTTGATGCAAAAAGAGATCCTGCGCGAACTCGCTGTTGTGCTGACTGAGTCTATTCGTAAGAACGTAACCTTGGATTGGACCATCAAAGAAGCTGCCAGGGCGAAGCTGAGAGTCATTGTGAAGCGTCTACTCAAGAAGTATGGCTATCCACCTGATATGGCTTTATTGGCTACTGAGACTGTGCTTGAACAGGCTGAGCAATTAGCAGAAGAGCTCTCTGCTGCTTAATTTTTTGCAATCAAATTACAACTATTAAAAAACTAGATTAGTTGTTTTAAACAACTAATCTAGTTGTACATCACATCTCAAGACCTAACTCTTTGAGGACACTAGAATACTTTCTGACAACCTCGGGATCTTGTAGTTCAATCAGGAGCCTTTTCTCTAGATCAGCATAGCTTTCCCCTACTGCAGCTTTTTGGCTTGCAAATGGATCATGGTGAGCTAGCTTGTTTGCAAAGAATTGAATCTGCTTGTCTGTTAGCTTCTTAGCTTTGCTGTGCGTGACTTCCTTAGGTTGTTGCTTAGTTATGAACGTAAATGAGAAACCACCGATCATACGTCCAGTTTTATGTTGCTCCATAATGGGATTATTAGATTTGCACTGAAGAAGTTAAAGGAAGAATGAAACTAAATAGAAACCAATTTGAAACTAATTTAGTTGTAAATTGGTTTTAATATACAGGCTGTACTAGATTAATCTAGTACAGCCTGTATAAAAATTAATGGCTAATGATATCGAGAATTTTTTTCCATAAAATCTCAACGACTTCTTCCTGACTTATATCATGCAGGTAAACTTCCGAAATTTCTTGTTGAAGCCACTGCTCTAATTTCTCTTGATGTGAAGAGTGACTTGAATATCCATTCAATCCAAAGTAAGTGATCATCTTATTTGATGAATTTCCAGAATCGTAACTCATAAAATCATACAGCTTCTGTAAAACAGATTTAATGACCTCTTTCTGAAAACTCTTCCGGATTTTTTCCTCTCGGTACATCAAGTCTAAGTTATTGTGGGTTAAATACACATTTGGCATAAATTTATCCTTGTAAAGTAAAGGATCACAAGAACTAGAAACAATGAGGATATAGATAACTTTACTTTCGATATCTACTATGAAAAAATCCCTACGCTAACCTACCAAGTGGCGTAGTTTATTGCCTCATATTCTTATGATCGTAATAAATGGGAAAAAGAGTTTTTAAAGCTCTTTTTTTTAAACAATTTTTTTGGTAACCAAACTGGTTACCAAAAAAATTAACTTGTTTTATGAAGGTTGTCAATCATATAATCCATACAAATAGCTATTTTTTTTTGAGACACTTCAATGGATGAGTTTGTTGCATTCCCTTCTTTTGGCTATTTCTTTGAAAATAGCGACACGGGTATTTCTGATAAAGATTTTGAAAAAATAAAATATGAAATCAATGACTTTGATATCATTGTTGGGAATGAAATAAACTCTTTACATAGACTTGTTTCGCAATCCAAAGAGTTTGATCTGATTGTTATAAAACCAGAGATCGATTTTTTTCTTTTTGTGGGGCTCTTTAAAAACAAAGATTCTGTACTTAAACATTACCGTCAATATTTTGAATTATTGAGACAATTACTTACTGATAACGGTAGTCTATATGTACATGTTTCCAATCTTCACCTAATGAGTGAATTCCAAGTAATATTAGATAAAGTTTTTGGTGAAGCTAGGTGTGTGAATCAAATTTTACTAAAAACCCATAATTCTTCATTTAAAGCATCAAAAGGTTTTACTAAAACCGCTCATGAGGTAATTCTTTTTTATACCAAAACAGATAACTTTATTTGGAATGATCTGGTCCAGACAATCACAGATGATAATTTAGCTAAAAAGTTTCCTCATGTGGATGCACTGGGGCAATTTAGACTCATGCCTTTACATGTTCCTGGTGTACGAAAACATGGTGAAACTGGTAGACAATGGAGGGATATGAATCCACCCGAAGGTAAGCACTGGCGTTTTTCTCCAGAAAAAATGGATGAACTTGATCAACAGGGCCTTATTCATTGGTCAAGAACAGGTAATCCACGTTTAAAGGATTATGTTAAAAGTGATACCGGTGTTAGATATACAGATTATTGGGACTTAGCATCAGCAAAAAATTCAACATACCAAATTAAAAATCTGCAGAAAGCCTATGAGGTTATTATTAAATCCAGTACCAATGAAGACTCTTTAATATTGGATGCTTTCAGCTTTGATAGCGTCTGTTTGAATGCGGCAAATAACTTAAATAGAAAATGGATTGCAGTAACACCTAATATAGAGTCCTTTTTATTTACATTACGTTATTTGGAAAAAGACTTTTGCTCGAAAAATTTGGCAAGGGCTATTACAACTCCAGAATTTATCTCCAATGAGTTCGCTAATCCTAGCCCTGTGTATAAGGTACAAAATAAAAATTTCGGACATTTAAGTCTTTTAAATAACCTTAGATTCATCTTAAATAATTAAATTTGTGGAAAAAACTTTAAGCTGCTGAACAGCTCAAGCTATAGCTAAATTCTAAAAAGATCAGCACATAAAAATGCCTGTAAAATCCATTTTTATAGGGTTTTAGGTGTGCTGATAAATTCAGTATTTAGCTATATCTTCTTATGAACATAGTTTGATTTTTACTGTCATATTGTCCTATACCCTAAAATTACATTTTAAAAGTTCTTAAAAACATGTACCATTTAAATGTTTTTTAATCATAAGTAACATGTAACTTTCGTATTAAAGATTTATAATTTACGAAATTGTTCATTTTTATCCAATTGGAGCGTAAAAAGTGAAAGGCCAAAAAGTAGGCTATGTGCGAGTGAGTTCGGTCGAGCAAAATACGGGACGTCAACTTGAGGGAATTGAAGTCGACCGGATTTTTGTTGACCGTGCTTCAGGTAAAAATACCGACCGACCGAAATTTCAGGAAATGTTGAATTATGTCCGGGAAGGAGACCGGGTGATAGTACATTCCATGGATCGTTTTGCGCGAAGCTTAAAAGATTTGGTGACTGAAGTGGATAAACTGGTCAAACGAGGGATTGCCATCCAGTTTGTAAAAGAAAATATTACTTTTACGGCCCAATCCACCCCGATGGATAATTTGATGCTGCAACTGATGGGTGCTTTTGCACAGTTTGAACGTGAGATCATTTTAGAGCGGCAAAAGGAAGGAATTAAACTTGCCTCTTCTCAAGGGAAGTACAAAGGCCGGGTACATAAATTGAAACCTGATCAGGCTGAAGCTTTGCGACAAGACTGGAAGGAAGGGAAGTACCCTTCAAAAATGGCATTAGGCCAGGCATTTGGAATTAGTCGCCAAGCGGTATATCGGTATTTAAAAGCCGGGAAATAACTCAATTGAAATTGGCGACTATA
The DNA here is from genome assembly GCF_013417355.1 of Acinetobacter sp. YH12255. Classification (NCBI taxonomy): domain Bacteria; kingdom Pseudomonadati; phylum Pseudomonadota; class Gammaproteobacteria; order Moraxellales; family Moraxellaceae; genus Acinetobacter; species Acinetobacter sp. YH12255. Next base: position 3,082 of record NZ_VPEC01000044.1, on the reverse strand, counting down.
TTTAGTTTAGCTTATGAAAATCGTGAAACGTTGATTAAATAATAAGTGCAGAAAGCAAAGAGTTACTAATTTTATACAATATAAGTTTTTGATTTATAATTAATTAATTAACTCGATTGCAATCTAGCTTTTTCAGCAACGATTTATCTTTTTTAAAATAGTATTAATTTATTTTTTTGAGAACAAACCTTAACAAAATTACAAGTTTGTAATTTTGTCGTCATTCGGATGTATATATTTACTCATTATTATAAGTAAAGATTTTTTTGGTCCAAGATATGATCAGATTCAATAATATGTACATGAAGATTATTTTAGTTATTTTTACTATAGTTTTTTCAACCAGTAGTTTTGCTGATGGGGGACTCCGTTTCTTAGAGAAAAATTTAGAAATAATTAACAAATAATTAACATAGTAATTTAAATTAAAAAGTGATTTATCAGGTGAATTTTAACTATATAAATAATTTATTTAATTTAATAAACCTTTCATAAATCATTTTTTGCTCAGTTCTATGTTGTAAATTCCAGCAATTATCATAGCCACGCGGCTGTTACTGAAGAGAATAGTAAGAAGCTAATATTTACTGTAGGTTTGACCACTACGTTTTAATCGTAGAAATTATAACCGTTTTTATTACTCAAAGTTTAACTTTTGTGATTATCTAAAAACACATAGCGGTCGAATGGCCATATTAACTGACTTAAAATCAGTCGCATACTTTAATGTAGCGGTTCTGATAGCACAAAAGTTCGCAGCATGAAAACGGAACCGGCATAATTGATTTATAGTGAACCCATACACTAAGCATAATGATTTAGAGGACGATAATCCCAATGAAAAAATTCCTTTTAGGAGCTGTTGCCGCATCTGTTTTGGCCTTTTCAGGCAATGCTATGGCCAATTTTGTGGCAGGTCAGGACTATCAGGTGGTTGCAAAACCAGTCAAAGTCGAAAAACCGGGCAGAATTGAGGTACGTGAATTCTTCTGGTACGGCTGTGGTCACTGTTTCGCGCTTGAACCACATATGCAGGGCTGGTTGAAAAAATTACCAAAAGATGTACGTTTTGTACGTACGCCGGCTGCAATGAATCCACTCTGGGAGCAGGCAGCGCGTGCTTATTATGTGTCTGAAGCATTGGGTGTGCGTCAAAAAGCACATTTACAATTATTCCATGATATTCATGATAAGCAACGTCCAATTTTAGAACAGGCGCAATTGGCCAAGTTCTATACCCGCTATGGTATTCCTGAAGCGAAATTTAACAGCACTTATAAATCTTTCCCGATCACTTCGAAAATTGCCCAAGCCAAAAATCTGGCTGCTCAGTATCAGTTAAGTGGTGTTCCGGCAGTGACCGTGAATGGTAAATATATTGTGCAGGGTAATGATGCCAAAGTCATTCAGGTGGTGAATTACCTGATCGAGAAAGAGCGTAAAGCCAAATAAGACGCGATTGATTATCTCTAAAAAAAACCTGCATCGAATCTGCAGGTTTTTTTATTTAAACTGGAGGAATGGTTATTTACGTCCTGACTGCCGGATCTGGTGTTTCTATCGGCGGGCGATACCAGTGTAAAATTCCTCGGAATAAGAGCTGCATCTGCAACACGCTTTGCGCTTTAAAGTAATGAATTTTCCTTTCTATTTCAACACGCAGAATTGCCGAGGCGCCCCGACGCTCTACAACAAACAAATTCTAATCTAAGATTTACATAAATAGACTGATAAAGTTTAAAAGGAATAAATATTAATTTAAACAACATGGAAATTCTTGTTAATTTCAACAGAAATATGAACAATCTCTTCATGAATTGACAAAGCTTTACGAACTACCTCTGCTGTTAAGGAGTCATTAACTGTATTTAGGGATAAAATACATGAAAATTTACTTCTACCTACTTTCCAGACATGCAGATCAGTAATCGTAATTTGGTTATCTAATTCCTCTACAACTTCCTGAATCTCCTTTACTACAGGATGTTCCATCTCTGCATCAAGCAATGTTTTACCTGTTTCTCTAATCAATCCCCAAGACCATTGTGCTACAAGCACTGCACCTACGATCCCTAGAATTGCATCTAAAAAATCCCATCCAAAATACTTCCCTGCGAAAAGTGCAATAATCGCTAATACAGAAGTTACTGCATCTGCTACTACATGAAGAAAAGCGGCTTTCTGGTTTAAGTCATGGTCATCATGAGAGTGATGATGATGGTGGTGGTGACCATTTTCACGTAGTAACCAGGCACAAATAAAATTAACGATCAAGCCAACAATCGCAATTGAAATTGCCTCGTTGTAGTGAATATTCACAGGATTGAATAAACGTTCTATCGATTGAACACCCATGAATACAGCAACAACCATCAATAAAATGGCACTCGAATATCCAGCTAAGATTTCTATCTTCCATGTACCGAAACAGAATCTCTGATCACGAGCATATTTTCGAGCCATTTTATAGGCAAAATAAGCTAAGCCCAATGCCAACATATGAGAACTCATATGCCATCCATCAGCCAATAAAGCCATGGAATTAAAGAACCATCCTCCAAAAATTTCAAACACCATCATTACACCAGTGAGGATGGTTGCGATTAAAATTTTCTTTTGTGCTAAAGGATTTCCTTCGTCAAATTGATGCGAATGGTCACTTTTAACATTATTTAGATATTACATTTTATTGCACCACAATTAATACTCCCCCATAGTATATGTTCTTGAGGTTGAATAGTATGTCTCACTTAAATCAGAACAAAAAAATTTTAAATCGGATTAGACGAATTCAAGGTCAAACTAATGCCCTTGAACAGAATATTTTAAATTTTGAAAATTCTTGTATTGAGGTATTACAGCAAGTTGCAGCAATTAAAGGTGCGATAAATGGCTTAATGAATGAGTTAATAGAACTTCATCTTAGAGAACATGTACTCGGTGATACTGAGAAAAGGCTTTGTTGCACAAACCTATCTGTAAAGGCTTTTTCAGCGATATAATTTTCAAATGAAGAAGCCTACACACAAAATCTACCGCACAACCAATTGGCCCGCATATAACCGAGCACTCATGAGTCGCG
>NZ_VPEC01000043.1:0-16820 GCF_013417355.1 Acinetobacter sp. YH12255 | reverse complement strand
GCGCGGTTTTAGAAGGAGTTGTAATTTTTCAAAAAAGATTGAAAACCATTTTAAAGCTTTCGACTTAACCTTTTTTTACATCAATAATGGCTTCATTTAATGTCAGCATACTTTTTGAAACACCACCATTTTTTGAATTGGTCGATATTGTGCTTTGGCAGAATTGATTTTAAGCCAAATTCCTGAGTAGGATATGTTGCTATCGAACCATCATTCCTTGCGGTATACACAGTACCGTCATCATGACGGTGTAAAAGGGTCGCAAGATTTGACTCTGTCAAAATAGGTGCAATGTGAGTGTCATTTTCACGAATTTGGTTAATGTCATGCACATAAGTTTTACCGTTTGGAAGGCTGGTATACAGATGATCTCGCATGACTTCCATACGTGCATTACAGTTACGACCACAATCAGGAAGACTGAGCCGAGCAAACTTTTTCGCTTTTAAATGGTTTTGTGCAATAGCATCGCTTTGACGCCAGACATTAATACGACCTTCGATATCGGGGACATAGATATAGCGGTCATCTGCGGTAACAGCATTACTGTGAACTAAAGCATGGTTCACTGTATCGCCCCACCAAACGCCAGTTCCTAGCGCCATCACAAAGCTCGGTTGAGGCTGTGAAATATCTAGAATATCGACACGGTTAGAACCATAACTGGCCACATATAAGCGTTCTGCATGGATTTCGATATCTGCAAGACTGTCCCATTTTTTTGCTAAGCCTTCAATTTTTAATGGGTCAATTGCACTCAGCGCACGTTTTTGTTTTAAATCATAACGTAAAATTTTTGATTCTGATTGGCTATTGGCGATATACAATACATCATCAGTTCGTACCAGGGCTATAGGATTCCATGTACTTAAACCGAAATCTTGAGCAGTAAGTTCCGAACCCACATCCAAGACTTTAAATTCTGAAATTTTGGTAAATTGAGCATTATTTCCTGTTGATGGATTAGAGCCAACCGTACCTGACCCAAGCTTAGATGCATGGCTGTCATTCTCACCACCACCGCCGCCACAAGCAGTCATGAGTAAGGCAATGCTTAAACTCAACAAGCTATATTTTAACTTCATAATTCCCCTTAGATGCAAATGCATAAAAACTTCTGCTCTTATAAAGGGGTTTAAGATGAATACAAAGTCGAATAAGTGTGCTATGTGTCAAAGAAATACTGCTGTTTACTAGATTCCCCACATAAAGCACAAGTAACATTAGCTGTGCTTTATTTTTTTCTATGCTTTTCTTATTATATTTTTCGATGCTCAGGCTGATATCCAAGCATTTCTTCTATCGAATCATAACACCACTGAAAAATGAAGGTATATACCAGAATACACAAGGTCAGGCTAAAATCGAGCACAATCGCCTGCCATAGTCCCATGTTCATCGCATAGGCCACCATTGGAATGGTGGCGAGCATTAAACCACCTTCAAAGCCAATCGCATGTAAAATACGCACTCGAATCGTTCGTTTCAGTTGACGTTTCGCTTCAAATTTTTCGAAATAATGATTAAACAGCATATTCCAGATGACAGAGGTCACGGCCATCACAATTCCCAGTGCACCTGTGACTTCTAGCGGCATATTAAAAATAAGACTCAAAGCTATCGCAATGATCACCAACAGGATGACTTCATAGCTAAGCGCATGCACAAGTCGTCTTTTGGAAATCAACATTTTCATTACTCGGTTTTTTATCAATAATCGCGCATATTATGTTCTTTAAACTGATTAATCGAGTTAGAATATTTCAATAAAATTGATAGATAAGATTACATGAATATTAATCAGGAACAACTCACTGTATTTAAAACTGTGATGGAAACCGGTTCATTCTCTGCAGCTGCACGAAAATTGGGAAAAGTTCCCTCTGCCATTAGCATGTCAATTGCGAATTTAGAAATTGATCTGAATCTGCAACTGTTCCAGCGTATTGGGCGTGAACCTGTGCCAACGGAGCAGGCACAGACACTGTATGAAAGAACAGAACAGCTGTTAATCGAAATGAATCAGTGGAAACAGCATGCGCTTGCCCTAAGTTCAGGCCTGGAGTCTGAACTGAATATCGTCATCGTTTCTGAATTACTGCATACGCGCTGGACTGATTATGTCGTTCTGGTGGAACAGCAATTTCCCGAGCTTCAGATTAATGTCTTTGGTGCACCTCAGGAAGATGCGCAACAGATGCTCTTGGATGGTAGCGCACAACTGGCATTAATGTTTGAGCGGGAACAACTCGATGCACGTGAACAGTTTGTGGAATTAAAGCGTGAAGTCTTGATTCCTGTCGCAGCCAAGCAGCATGTACTGAGTCAATACGATCAGGTCAGCTTTGAACAAATTCTAAATAGCCGTCAAATTGTGGTGGCGAGCCGTGACCGTAATATTAAACCTGAATTATTATATTCCCGTCATTACTGGCGCACTGACAATCATCATTCTGCCTGTAGCATGATTCAACAGGGTTTGGGTTGGGGTGTTCTCCCGCAGGAAATGCTAAAAAAACAGCCGAATTTACAGCAAAATCTGCAAGTGCTGAATCTGCTCGATTTCACCCCAAAGTTTGAATATTTTATCGATCTGGTCTGGAGTCGGGAAAGCAACTTGGGCACAGCTGCTCATTTTTTGATTAATCATCTGCGAAATCAGCGTAAAAGTAGCAAATAATCACAGAAACACCACTTCAGTCTACTTGGTAAATACAGGGTTTATGATATAAAAGTATGCATAAGCAATAACCATAGAACTAGATCGTAATGACATTAACCGCATTAGACCAATTAAAAAACTTGACCACAATTGTGGCGGATAGCAGTGACTTGAGCGCAATTGAAAAATTTCGTCCTCTGGATGCAACCACCAATCCATCACTGATTACAGCAGCGGCCAGTCAAGTTGAGAACAAGGCCCTGATTGAAGCGGCCTATCAGCAGGCGCAGCAGGAAGGCTATGCGGATGATGCCCTAATTGAACGTACCATTGATATTTTGACCGTCAAATTCGGCGTTGAAATCTTGAAATTAATTGAAGGGCGTGTTTCGACTGAAGTCGATGCGTCCCTGTCTTTTGATACTGCTGCCACCATCGCAAAAGCCAAAGAGTTACTGGCACTATATGCGCAGTATGGGATTGACTCCGATCGCATCCTGATCAAGATTGCATCAACCTGGGAAGGCATTCAGGCCGCAAGAACCTTAGAAGAAGAAGGCATTCATACCAACCTGACCCTGTTATTTGGCCAGCATCAGGCCCATGCCTGCGCTGATGCCAAAGTTACTTTAATTTCACCTTTTGTTGGCCGGATTCTGGACTGGTACAAGAAGGCTGAAGGTGTGGATGCTTATCCAATCGAAAAAGATCCTGGCGTGTTATCGGTTAAAAGTATTTATGAGTTTTATAAAGCCCATGGCATTCAAACCGAAATTATGGGCGCCAGCTTCCGCAGTATCGATCAGGTCTTGGGCTTGAGCGGTTGTGACCTTCTTACCGTTGCACCAAATCTACTGGCAGAACTGAACCATGATCAACGTGAAGTTCAGCCGCAACTTTCAGCGACAGCTATTACTGTGCAGGGTGAACTGAGTCCGATCAGTCAGGCAGCATTTCTGGAACAGCTGAAGCAGGATCAAATGGCCAGTGAACTGTTACAAGGCGGTATTCAGGGTTTCATCAAAGCGCGTGAGCAACTGGCTGCGCTATTAGGTCAAACCTTTCTCAATCCCGTTGAAAGCTAAGCTAAAATCTTAGAAATTTTACCAGCCGATGTTGCTATAATGCCGCATCGGCTTTTTCTTGTGCGAATTCTTCGTGTTTGGTATTACAGATCTCAGTACCTTTATCATTGGTACCACCTTAATTGTGCTCTTGCCCGGCCCCAATTCCCTTTATGTCATGTCCATTGCCTCACGTTTTGGTATCAAGACAGGTTATTTAGGTGCTCTGGGAGTGTATACCGGTGACATGATTCTGATTTTATGTACTGCTTTGGGGGCTGCATCTTTATTGCATGCTTTTCCAATCCTGTTTATTACTTTGAAGATTATCGGCGCCATCTACCTGAGTTATCTGGGGATGAAGTTATTAATTGCCGCCTATAAAACCATTCGTCCAACAGAAAAAGTGACGATTCCGCAGATGAATGCGGCTGATGCTAAAGCTTCGTCTATTCAGCCATTTCGTACTGCATTGACCATCAGTATTTTAAATCCAAAAGCGATTCTGTTTTATCTGTCATTTTTTGTGCAATTTGTTGATCCTCGCTATCCTTATCCGGCATTGACTTTCATTCTATTGGCTTTGATCTTGCAATTGATTAGCATGACCTATCTGTCTATTCTGATTTTCTCAGGGGTAAAACTGGCCTCCTATTTCAACCAGCATTACAAACTGACAGCCAGTTGTGTGGCCATAGTCGGCATTTTATTCTGTGGTTTTGGGATGAAGCTAGCCAGCTCTACCTTATAAAAGCTTGAAACAGATATTGTCTAAATACGTGAAAAGCGTATGATTTAAACGCTTTTTAAAATTGTGTCATGGACGATGCCAAAACTATTACAAGATCTGTCTCTTACTGCGGTCATTGCCGGCCTGATTACCTGCCTGATTGGCATTAGTGTTTCTGCTGTACTGGTGATTGAAGCTGCACAAAGCTTAGGCGCCAATGCGGCACAAATCAGTTCCTGGTTATGGGCACTGGGAATCGGCATAGGTATCTCTGGTGTGTGGCTGTCCTGGAAATATCAGTATCCTGTTTCTACTGCCTGGTCAACGGCGGGACTAGCTTTGATCATTGCGTCTGCGGGTCATTACAGCCTCGGTGAAGCGATTGGTGCGTTTCTGATTTGTGGACTGTTGACTGCTGCGCTGGGATTCTTAGGAATTTTTGAGCGTATTTTTCATTTTATTCCACAAAGTTTAACCAGTGCCATGCTGGCTGGAGTATTGCTAAAATTTGGTATTTCAGTATTTGGTAGCCTGCAACAGTCCTGGAAATTTGTACTCAGTGTCCTGGCCATTTATCTGATCTCAAAAAAAATCAGCACACGCTATAGCATCGTGATTACCGTATTTACCGCAATTGCGCTCTGCCCTTTCTTTATCGATTTTACAATCCCGAGTTTAAACTGGAGTATGGCCCAGCCGGTCTGGATCCAACCTGAATTTAGTCTACAAGCTGTTCTAGGGCTGGCTTTACCACTGTTGGTGATCAATCTGGCTTCGCAATATCTACCCGGACTGGCAGTAATTAAAAGCTATGGCTATCCACCCAAGGTAAACGGTATTTTAGGCTGGACCGGTATAAGTCAGGCGATACTGGCACCTTTTGGCTGCTTTAGTGTCAATCTTGCTGCGATCAGTGCGGCAGTGAGTCTGGATACTCAAGCTCATCCCGACCCACAGAAACGCTATATTGCAGGCATGAGTTGTGGGCTGTTTTATATTTTGATGGGACTATTTGCAGCGACCTTGACCAGTGTCCTGATGGCATTTCCAGCAATCCTGATTACCATTCTGGCCGGAATTGCCTTATTCGGCACCATTGGGCATAACATCGCGCTGGCTTTTCAGCAAAGCCATGAACGTGAAGCGGCTCTGATGACCTTTTTATTCAGTGCATCCAATATTCAGTTTTTCGGGATTGGTTCAGCCTTTTGGGGCTTACTACTGGGATTAATGGTTTATTTTCTATTTAAGCTCAAGCCTCAAGTCACTTAAAATTGATGACTGATCATTAGAATAAAATGACAAATAAGGGCAGCGATCATGTCTGCCTTTTATGAATGTCCTGCGGTCTGGGAAAAAAGGTTGATAACGAGTACACCGGAAATAATCAGTGCAATGCCAATAAGTGCAGGCACATCGAGCGTCTGCTTGAAAAGTACATAGCCCACAATTGCAGTCAGAACAATTCCCACACCGGCCCAGATGGCATAAGCGATTCCCAATGGAATGACTTTAATCACTTGGGACAATAAATAAAATGCAATACAGAATAAAACCACGACTGCCAAAGACGGCCATAATTTGCTAAAGCCTTCAGATTTTACTAAAAATGTAGAGCCTGTGACTTCGGCGACAATCGCCAGTGCCAGTAACAGGTAGGCCCACGATACAGGATTCATTTTTCCATCTCCAAAATTTCAGTGTTCATGCTTTGAATAACAAGCCAATTAAAATAGAAAATTAAACTTTAAATAATGCTTATTTTACAATGAATGCTGGTGCAGAAAATCAAGGGTGCGAATAAAGGTTTGCTGACTCTCTTTTTTGCCCATAAAAAACTGGTATTCATGAATCAGCCAGGCTTTAGATTCCGGATAAAATACCTCGGTCACTGCAATATTCCGGGCCTTGAGTGTCTCTACAAAAGGTAAGGATTGAGTATCGGTCAAAAAATCTTTATTACCGCCACTGATGAACACCGGCGGATAAGCATTTGAAATATGCTGGATCGGGGAAATCTGCTTTAAAAATTCGACATCATCTTTCTGGTCGCCCGTATAAGCCTGTACCAGATTATAAACGCCCCATTCGACCATTTTGATTTCATCCGGTGCTTTTTGCACAAAGGCCTGTAGATCGTAAATACCACAATGCAAAATCAAGCCTTTGAGCTGCATTGGCTGAATATTTGGACTGAAATTGGATTGTTGTGAAAACTCTGGATTGGTCAACAACGCGGCATAATGACTGGCCAGATTGGCACCGGCAGAATCTCCGGCTAAATACAGTTGTGCTGCATCAATGTAGTAGTTCTCGGCATGCGTGTTGATAAATGCCAACGCCTGATTAATTTGCTGAAGTTGACTCGGATAAGTCACCTGCGGCGCAAACTGATATTGTACAGAAATCACGTTATAGCCTTGCGCCGCCAATAGCTTAAAATAGCCGCGGGCATGTGCCTTGGAACCTGAAATCCAGCCACCGCCATGAATCCAGACAATGGTCGGTCTCGGGCCTAGATTCTGAATATTCTGCGGTTGATATAGATCGAAGCTTAAATCCTGTAGCGGCTGGTACACGATATTGTTCTGTACCCGAACAGTTTCAGGAGCATAACGATCCATCACTTTTTGTTGTAGGCCCGTGGTCATATTGAAGGCACTGGCAATTAGCCTGCTATTTTGTACGGTATTCTGACAGCCCGCTAACATCATCGAGCTGACCAGCACAAGATTTACCGCGATATATCTCACAATTTCAATTTCCCTATATTGACAAAAATCAAGCGCAGGCAGTTTAACTGAAATGCTCAAAAACCAAAAACTTAATCCAGTTCGTTCTGGCAGCAGAGGTGAAAATCCCCAGTTTTTTGCTCGGATTTATTTGCCCATTTCTTTACAGTTTTATGTGAATAATAGTTGTAATTTAATGAGTTTTTTCATTTTTTTAGGTTTTGCAATTGCACCTGTAGAGTCACTGTGCTATCAATGAATCAGAAGCGAACAATAAACATTTGGAGTAAAAAAATCATGGCCTATCAGCATATTTTAGTTCCGGTAGACGGCTCAGAAATTTCTTTTTCCGCAGTACGACATGCTGCAAAAATTGCCAAAGCATTTGGTGGCCAGCTTTCCCTGATCAGCCTGATTGCAGAAGATCCTTTTACTGAAGCTGATTTCTATTACAGCTCATCTATCATGAAGGAATATTTTGTACAGGCGCATGCCAATGCCAAAAATGCCCTGAAAGAAGCCACTGCGATTGCAGCGACTGAAGGTATTGAAGCTCAGTCACGGATCGTCACAGGTCTGGTCAATGCCGAACACATTGCCAAAACTGCTGATGAAGTAAAAGCAGATCTGATTGTTATGGGTTCTCATGGCCGTAAAGGCTTCCAGAAAATGATTCTGGGCAGCTTTGCACAGGATGTTTTAGGTGCCAGTGAAATTCCGGTTCTGATCGTGAAAAAATAATCAAAGCTTTGCGCATCTTCAAGGTGCGCATTACTCGGTTTTCTATATTTGATTTCAAACCAAACCGTACGTTATGGAGATTCACCCACCTAACCCCTATTCTCCTTACTGCAATAATAAATATCAGGAAGCACCATGAATAATTATGATCATCTTCTCGTAGCACTCGATGAGTCCTCGATTTCCTATGCTGCCGCAGAACATGCCCTCGAACTGGCCAAAGTATTTCATAGCCATGTCACCTTACTCAGTGTCATTGCGGTTGACCCTTTTAAGGGCGTAGATTTTTATAAAGTTGCTCCAGCAGTCACAGATTACTTTATGCATGCAGAACAAAATGCGCTTGATCGCTTAAATGACCTGAAACAGAGCTTTGTTCGTGAAGGCATACAGGTCACGACAAAAATCCTGCATGGTATGGCACCTTCAGAAGGAATCTTACAGGCTGCAAATGAATCACCGACTGATGTCATTATTATGGGTTCACATGGCCGTAAAGGTTTGCAAAAACTCATGCTGGGCAGTGTCGCTCAGAATGTTCTGGCACTTTCCTCTATTCCAGTACTCATCGTCAGACAATAGGATGCTTGATCAAAGCCTGTATGATACAGGCTTTTAGCGAAGTTTTTGATTTAATTCACTTAAGAAAATTTCAGCATCAAGCTGACTTTGAAATACTTTTTTGTATTCTCCGACCTGCTGAATGGAATGCGGCGTATATTGAATGGAGATTTCAAGTAAGCCATTTTCAGGATTCTTGCTGACATGTACGGCAATAATATGCTGGCTATTTAAATAAAAACCATCTTCAATTTTCACTAACATATCTTGGACAACCTCTAGTAAGCGAATCTGTAGATCCCTTTACCTAGCTTACAGCTTAATAAATAAATACTCTTTTCCGTATAATCATACTGTAACACCCTTTGGTACTTACCTAAGCCTTTAGAGAAATTCAACTGTATTTAAAGCCAGCGTTTGAAATAAACAGGAAATAAAAAACCGGATCAGGTCGATCCGGTTTTTTATGAATATTGATGTTATACGCTGAGCATACTATTGAGTGTCTCAGACACGTTTTTAGATTTAACCAGTGGTTTTAAGGTTTCAAGCTGTGCTTTCACTTCACTGCGTTGCGGTTCTGCCAAGGTATACCAGCGTGACAATACCTGTAGCAAACGTGAGCCTACAATCGGGTTTTTCTCGTCCAGATATTTCGCCAGACCAATAAAATGCTGTACGCCAAAGCTCCAGGTATTGACTGGGTTGGCATTCAAACCACCACTGACTGCACGAATACAGTTAGGCACCGCCAGATCATAATCTGGATGCTGGGTCAGATACGCAATGGTTTCGTCCGTTGCTTTTGGATGGGCTGCCTGAACCATAAACCATTGGTCTAAAGACAAGGCTTCATCTTCAAAGCGGCTGTAGAAATCGGCTAGAGCTTCTTGTGCTTGTGGTGCATCATTCCAGACCAAGACTTTCAGTGCACCCAAACGTTCAGACATATTCCCCGTGTGATATTGCTCATAGGCTAAATCAAAGGCAAATGCATCTCCCTGACGAGCCATCATCGTGAGCATGATATTTCTTAAAGCACGCACACCCATCGCTTGCGAGAATTCAGATTGCAGATCAGGATCCAGATTGAGATAAGTTTCTTTCGCTGTTTCACCAAAGGCACGTGCCAAAGTATGCAGCAAAGCCTCACGCTTTTCCTGAATCATGACCGGATTATAATCCTGATCAATACGGCTACCTAAATAACCTTCCGACGGTACATCAAACAAACGTGATGCCAACAGCGGATCTTTCTCAATCACATCCGGCAAGGTATTAAGCATGGCCTCGATATAAATTTCTGCAGGCTGATCATCCAGCAAGATACGCTCGAGTAAAGTTTGAGTTGCTTGCCACTGGTTAAAACCATTCGTTTCATATTGCAACAGGAAAGCCAGTTCTTTTTCTGAATAGTCAAAGTCCAGATTCACTGGTGCAGAGAAATTACGCAGCAAGGACACTACCGGTTTTGCTGTCACACCGCTAAATTCGATCGTGGCTTCATCCTGATCAAACAGATATACCCCATCTTTGACGCCATTTTCAAAGAGTGCCTCAGAGTTCAGCGTTAACTGCTCACCGCTTTCAGCATCAAACAATGCCAAAGCGACTGGAATGGGTACGGCTTTCAGATTTGGATATTTAGGATGGGTTTTCAGGCTTTGTTTCAAGCTGAGGCGATAGATTTGTGTCTCTACATCATATTCAGCTTTTGCTTGAAGTTTAGGTGTACCCGGCTGATTGTACCAGGTCAGGAAGTTTGAAAGCTCCACACCTGAACCTGCTGTCAGTGCAGCCACCCAATCCTCAACTGTTACTGCTTGACCATCATGACGGCGGAAATATTCATCGGTTCCTTGACGGAATTTTTCCTTACCGAGCAAGGTCGCCATCATGCGGTTAATTTCAGCCCCTTTTTCATAAACAGTGGCAGTATAGAAGTTGTTAATTTCTACAAAATGATCTGGACGCGGCGGATGTGATAGCGGCCCTGAATCTTCCGGGAACTGATGTGCTTTCAGAACTGCTACATCATCAATACGTTGTACCGCAGCCGACTGTAAATCTTCCGAGAAAGATTGGTCACGGAATACAGTCAGGCCTTCTTTCAAACACAGCTGGAACCAGTCACGACAGGTAATCCGGTTACCGGTCCAGTTATGAAAATATTCATGCGCAATGACTGACTGCACCCGCATGATGGCGGCATCAGTGGTGTACTCTTCATCGGCTAGCACGCATGAAGTATTGAAGATATTCAGACCTTTATTTTCCATGGCACCCATGTTGAATGCACTGGTCGCCACAATCATGTAATTATCCAGATCATAAGGCAGACCATAATGCTCTTCATCCCAGCGCATAGAATGTTTGAGCGCTTCCATGGCGATCTTGCATTTTGGAATATCTTTTTCTTCTGCGTAGATTTCCAGAGCTACATTGCGGCCTTCCGATGTGACATAGGAATCTTTCATCACTGCCAAGTCACCAATGACACAGGCGAACAAATAGCTCGGTTTCTTGGTCGGATCCTGCCACACGGCATAGTGACGATTTTCATCCACTTCACCGGTTTCTAGCAGGTTACCATTTGCGAGCAAGACCGGATATTTCTTGTCTGCCTCTACACGTGTGGTAAAGACCGACAACACATCAGGACGGTCTGGATAGAAAGTAATTTTACGGAACCCTTCTGGTTCATTTTGGGTCACAAACAGATCTGAACTGGCCTGATATAAACCTTCCAGCATAGTATTACTTTCAGGATGGATTTTAACCACAATTTCAAGCGACACTTGATCAGGCGCATTGGCAATGACCAGTTGTTCAGCATCAAGACTGTAGTCAGTTGCATTCAGGGTTTGACCATTTAACTGAATCGATTGCAGTTCCAGATCTCGTCCGAGCAAGACCAGATCACCGGCAGTTTGACGCTGCATCTGCAGTTTGCTGCTGACCAGCGTATGATCCGCATAGACCTGAATATTCAGCTCGATAGAATCGACGATAAAGGAGGGTTTTTGGTAGTCTTTTAAATAAATGGTTTGATCCGCTTCGATCACCGGGTTTGCCGCAATATTCATGTCCTGTCCTAATCTTTATCTTATTCGACATTGTTCATGTCAAAATCATACGCCAAGTTTTAAACGCTGTCTGTGCATTTGTATTGTTCGCTCTAATATGGGCATTGTACGCACCACTTTCAATGCATTTTGCCTAATTGTGCAGCATTCGATTAAGCTTAAGAAATATCTATGCCAAATAAACAGCCAGAATCATAATTTCTTACATTATTATAAATATTTGATTTAAAGATATATATTGATATCCAAATTACACTTCACAAATACAGATTAAAAAATAAGCACACTTCTTGCTAGAGTTAAGCTGTATTTCCCCGCCCTTAAAATTAAAGAATAATGATAACCATGAGGTGAGCCATGTACTTAAAAAAACATATTGTACGAATGGAAAATATCAAAACCCTGCAAACACTGGATCAGGCCAATATTGACCATAAAGTCATTGCACTCTTGATGAGCTGTGAAGGTATTCCTCTTCAGGCACATGAAGTGACTGCCATTCTCAACAGCTACGATGCCCTCGGTACCAAGAAAGTTCCATCTAAAAAAGTTCAAGCCTTAATTCACGCCAAACATCGCGGACAACAAGACGAAACCTTACCATGCCCAGTCTAAAACCCGTCATTTCATGTTTTTAAGATCAGAGCTACTTCGGTAGCTCTTTTCATGTGCGCGTATATTTTTTGCTGACGTAAAATAGCATCAGTCAACTACATTTGCCTCGCATCAGCGGTGTATAATCAAATGCCCGTCCATTCTAAAGTTGCTCGCGCCCATGGTATTCAGTGTTCTGCAAAAACAGCTTGATGAAAGCACCCACTGCCCGCTATGTAAGGCATCGATGTATTGGATTGAGGCGGAACAGTATGATCAGGAGATGAGTTACCATGAATGCAGCCATTGCCAGCATCAGCTTCATCCGGATCAAAAAAATAATTGTTATTGCGCACAGTGTCTGGCCCAACGTAAACGCATGCTCAAGGAAGTCCGTTTACAGGAAAATCGTCTCTATCATAAAAAACAGGACCGGCCAGTTCCTGAGCTCAATCAGCTCAGTTTTATCAATAAACTGTTTCTACTTTCGATTTTAGATGAACAAGTACAGGAATATAGCCAGCACCGCGAATATATCGACTGGCATCAAATTCGCTATTTTTCCATCAGTCCGAACTATCTGTTTCAACATGGTCTGGTCAAAAATATGCTCAGAGAACAGATTTTAATTCCCAAAGATGTGCAACAGGAAAATCAGCACTATTATATTAATGTACGTCTGGATGGCTATTCTGAACCGAGCCTGTTCAGCATTACCCAGCAACTACGCAACTGGTTTTATCAGAACCTGAGTCAAGGTGTGCCTTTTAAAAGTGCAGATGAAGTCAAAGATGCCCTGTATTGTCTGCTATATGAGGAGATCATTCAGTTTGCGCAATTTTACTGTCGTAGCTGGAATGTGCAGATTGCCGGAAATCAGAGCTTTCAGACCTTTTGCTATCGCCTTTTAGATGTCTTGGCAGTGGGGCAGATTTATTATCTGGTACAGACCGCACTGGAATATCTATATAAGCAAAAAGCGCTTAAGCCACGCAATGAAAATTTTATTAATACCAATCTGCTGAAAAAAACCTTACAACAGTATCGGGAACGTTCTGTCACGGAAAAATGGGAAACCTCTACCCTGCCACGCCCGCCACAACTGGCCTTCAGCAAGATGAGTGAAATCCTGTTTTATCGCTTCCTGGGTTATGATGAGAATATTTTCTTTCAGCCGGTCTGGCGCTCATGGCATAAAATTGAACCGCGCCTGAAATTTTATTCGCAGAAACGTTGTATGCACTGCGGTTCACAGGAACTTTCGGTGGATTATGATGCCAGTGACTATGTCAGCCTGTTCTGCCGTAGCTGTAAGCATCAGGACCATTATTTTACCCGCTGAGCGAAGATACGACTTAGATTCCTTTTTGACAGATGATCATTATGAATACTTCTACGCAAGCACTACAGCACACGCTTCTGGATCAAATCTGCGAGGCATGGTTAAAGTTACAGCAACATCAGCCATTGGTACATATCATGACCAATGCCGTGGCCAGTAATTATGTGGCCAATGTGGTGCTGGCTGCCAATGCTTCCCCCGCCATGATCGATAATCCTTTTGAGGCCGAAAGCTTTGCCAAAATTGCAGCTGCGATCAATCTCAATCTGGGTACACCGACCACCGAACAAGTACAGGCCATGCACATTGCTGCGGAAACGGCACATCGTCTGAAAAAACCATGGGTACTGGATCCGGTTGGTTATGGAACGGTACTGCATTGGCGCTCGAATACGGTAGATCAGTTACTCAATTCCCATCCGACAATTTTACGGGGCAATGCCTCTGAAATTGGTGCTTTGGCTGGCAAGCGGATCGAATCCAAAGGTGTGGACAGTACCATCAATAGTGCCGATGTTTATTTACAGGCACAAAGCTTATTGGCGCATTGTGACTGTGTCGCGATTTCCGGCGAATCTGATTACATCATTTCCAGAGATTATCCGGTAATACAGGTATCAGGCGGATCATATTTACAACCGCGAGTCACGGCCACCGGTTGTGCACTTGGTGCACTGATTGCAGCCTATAGTGCTGTAAGTTCTCCCGCAATCGCGGCACTCGCTGCACATGTGCATTTTGCAATTGCAGGTCAACGGGCTTTTGAACGTGCGCCACAACTTGGCAGTTTTAATATGGCTTTTCTGGATGAAGTCCATCAACTTAATACTGAAAGCATCCGACAATACGCCAACTTTCAAATTTTGCCGGGAGCAGTTTAGTTTGCTAGCAGCTTTAAGGGGTGTTTGCAGATTGGTATAGACCTGACACCCCATTTTTAGCTGTACATCGCTCACATCTTCTACTAATTTCTGAAGAGATATAGGTTGTTTCCGAATCCTACGCTGAAACTATTTTGAGCATGATCGGTGGTTAACTGAACAGGCTTCATATAACTTAATGTAATTTATCTACCGATTTTCACCAAAGAGATCAAAATTTTGTTTGATCTGTTTTTGCATGATCCCAGCTGAAATCATGTGAATTATAATTTAATTATTCAGCAGGATTTGAATGTTACTTTTAAGCTTTAATTAACAGGCTCTATTGATCAATATCCAGTATGTGATTCTGCTTATGCTGCATTACGAATCTGGCTTTTAGACTTAAAACTCTAGTGCAATATCAAGCCATTCAGCTCAATATCCAACTTGAGTGATAGTCTGCATCGAATGATAAAAAATCTGTCTGAACAATGACCTCACTTTGTTTTTAATAAGGACAATTGAGAAAAGATGCATTAAAAAAGTCAGCTGCCACTAGAGCAACTGACCTTCAAGATTTGAACAAAGCAAGTGTTTAAAACAAGCGTTTAAGCCGCGTAATGAATACTAACTGATTTGATACGATTGCTTTCAATTTCAGTGACTTTGAACTGTACACCTTGATAATCCAATTCAGTACCGACTTCGACCACACTGTTGGTTTTATCCAAAATCAGACCCGCAACACTGATATAACCAGCATCTTCATCAATCAGATCAATCATGCCGAGTTCAAGCTCAAGCTGATACAGATCCAGCATACCTGAAGCGATCCAGTGGGAATCGTCAATTCTGACCAAATCAAGTTGTTCGTCTGCATCCGGGAACTCACCGGCAATGGCTTCAAATACATCTAGTGGTGAGATCAGACCCTGTACATTACCAAACTCGTCGCTCACCAAGACCAAAGAGCCTTTAGAGGTACGCAAAGTATTGATCGCATCAATAACTTTCATCTTTTCAAAGATATAAATTGGACGATGGCGTTTGATCAGGGCTTTTAACTCTTCCGGTTCTTCCAGCACATCCAGTAATTCCTTGGCACGTACGATGCTAATCACCTTATCCAGGCTGCCACGACATACCGGAAACAGGCTGTGGGGAACAGATAGAATTCTTTCACGGATCTGTTCCGGGCTATCCTCTAGATCGACCCATGAAATCTGACTGCGCGGTGTCATGATCGAAGCGACTGAACGCTCTGCAAGGGTCAATACCCCGCCAATCATGTAACGTTCTTCATCTGCAAAGGCTTCTTGAGCTTCATTTTTGTCAGTATCAGTGGTTTCCAGCTTGCCGCCCATTAACTTCAAAATGGAATCAGCCGTACGATGACGCAAAGGAATCTTAGATTCATGCTTTGCTGCATTACGCTGGCCGAACTGGTTGAACGCTTCGATCAAGATCGCGACACCAATACCCGAATAGATATAGCCTTTTGGAATGTGGAAACCAAAACCTTCTGCAATCAGACTGATACCAATCAAAAGCAGGAAGCTTAGACACAGAATCACCACGGTTGGATGACGGTTTACAAAACTGGTCAATGGTTTCGATGCCAGTAGCATTACACCCATCGCAACAATCATTGCAGCCATCATGACGTAAATATTGTCGACCATACCAATTGCAGTAATCACTGAATCTAAAGAAAATACAGCATCTAAAACCACAATTTGGGCAACAACAGCAGTGAAACTTGCATAAACCACCTTAGTGGTCAATTTGACTTCAGGCTTACCTTCTATCTTTTCATGTAACTCTGTGACGGCTTTATACACCAAGAACAAGCCACCAAATAACAAGATCAAGTCCCGACCAGAGAAGGTCCAGTCAAACAGGGTGATCAGCGGCTGAGTCAAAGTGACTAGCCAAGCAATGGCAAACAACAGGCCCAGACGCATCAATAATGCGAGTGAAAGACCGATGACACGAGCTTTATCACGTTGTTCAGGAGGAAGTTTTTCAGCCAGAATGGCAATAAAGACTAGGTTATCAATACCTAAAACGATTTCAAGAATAATAAGAGTAATTAAACCTACCCAAATTCCGGGATCTAATAAAAATTCCATTAGAGAACTACCCCGTTCGAGTAAGCTAGAAATAGAGATGGAAGATCAACGCACGGCGAGGGATCCATTAAATTTAACCTATGTAACTTAAGACCATTCCATTATGCATAAACTGAGTATTTTGTAATGTATTAATTTATAAAAAAATTACATGATTATGATTTTCCTTAGACTTTTTTCATTAATCAGTAGACTTCCTTCATAAATCATTTTTTAACCAATTTAATTGTTTATCTTTCACCCAATCTAAATTGTATATGCCAGCAAGTAAATTAAACCGCAGGTTTAATCGTTTACGACGATTTCTATATAC
>NZ_VPEC01000042.1:0-17631 GCF_013417355.1 Acinetobacter sp. YH12255 | reverse complement strand
ACTGTCTGCTAGGGAGAGTTGCCCTGTTTGTTTCCATGCCATAGTCGTGTTTTTTGCTAGGTGATTGATTTTATTGTATTATACCAATTTAATGAACTTTTGTGTGTTTATTCGTGCAAAGGTTTCTGATATCTATTAAACTAGGCCCATTTGACCTTGCATAGTAGTTTAAGCCTTCATGATCCAGTTAGAACAACTTTCGATACGTCGCGGTGGACGTGTGCTATTTAAAGACGCATCCATGCAATTACATCCGGGATGGAAAATCGGTTTGACTGGAGTCAATGGCGCCGGTAAATCCACATTATTCTCTGCACTCTTAGGTGGCATCGAATCCGATAGCGGTAGTCTAAGACGCCCTGCTGTCTGGACTGTGGCACATATGGCACAAGAAATCGAAGCACTCAATATGAAGGCCATCGATTTCGTCTTATCTGGAGATGAAGAATATTGGCGTATTCAACATCAACTCGATAATCCTGCCGAGCTCAATGATCATGAACTTGCTGAGTTATATAGCCGCTTTGATGAAATCAATGGTTATTCAGCACCTGCCAAAGCCTCCCAATTAATGGCTGGCCTCGGCTTTTTTGAACACCAATCACAACTCGATGTTGCCAGTTTTTCAGGTGGTTGGCGTATGCGACTCAATCTAGCTCGCACCTTGATGAGTCGTTCAGACTTATTATTACTCGACGAACCCACCAACCACTTAGACTTAGATGCCATTTTATGGTTAGAAGACTGGTTAAGTGCTTATCCTGGGACTTTAGTTCTGATTTCACATGACCGTGATTTCTTAGATGCGATTACTGATCGTATTTTACATATCGAAAACCAAGAATTGACCTTATATACAGGTAACTATTCAACGTTTGAAACAACTCGTGCTGAACGACTCTCACAACAGCAACAAGCTTTTGAGAAACAACAAGAAACTCGCGAACATTTACAAAAATTTATTGACCGATTTAAGGCTAAAGCCACTAAAGCACGTCAGGCTCAAAGCCGAATCAAACAATTAGAGCGCATGCAAGAACTTGCACCCGCTCATGTTGATACTCCGTTCACCTTCAGTTTCCGTGAACCCACCAAGATGAGTACGCCATTATTGATCTTGGATCAGGCAGATATTGGTTATGACAATAAACTCATTGTCACCAACGTCCATCTCCAAATTACACCCAACAGCCGTATTGGCCTTTTAGGGATGAATGGTGCTGGTAAATCAACACTAATCAAATCTTTAGTTGGAGACCTGCCACTACTCAAAGGTACACGTCAGGCTTCTGAGTTGTTAAATATCGGTTATTTTGCTCAGCATCAAATGGATGCATTAGATGGCAATGCCAGTCCGATGCTACAACTCTCTCGTATTGCTGATCAAAAAATTAGTGAAGCCACATTACGCTCCTTCCTTGGAAGTTTTGGCTTTAGTGGCGAACGTATGGATACCCCAAGTGAGAGTTTTTCAGGTGGTGAACGCGCCCGTCTTGCTCTCGCACTCATCGTATGGCGTCGCCCGAACGTCCTTATTTTGGATGAACCAACTAACCATCTCGACTTAGATATGCGTCATGCATTAACAATGGCATTACAAGACTTTGAAGGTGCAGTTGTTTTGGTTTCGCACGAACGTCAATTGATCGCCAGTGTTTGTGATGAACTCATCTTAGTTCACGATGCTCAGGCCAAGAGTTTTGATGGTGACCTACAAGATTATGCACAATGGTTACGTCAAGCACGAATTGAATTGATAAAAAAAGGACCTGAAACAGCAGCCGTACAGTCCTTAGTTGTTGAAAAAACAGTGGTGTCCAAGGTTGATAAAGAAGCTCAGCGTAAAGAAGCTGCTCGTCGCCGTGAGATGAGCCGCCCTATTCGTAAAAATATTGAAAAATATGAAGCGAAGATCAACACATTACAGCAACGTCTTAGTCAAATCGAGAATGCGCTGGCCGACAGTAGTATTTATGACAGCCAACGCAAAGATGAATTGCTCAAAATTATGAATGAGCAAACTCAAGTCAACACTGAACTTAAACAAAATGAAGAACAGATGTTTGAATTGATGTTTGAACTGGAAGAATTAGAAAGTTCTTTCGAAGACTAGATTGACAGTTTAACTTCCAAAATCAATACAATAGCGAATCTAGCCCTCCTTCACTTTTCCATTAAGCCACACTTAAAAATCAAAGCACAATCACATGATTGTGCTTTTTTATTTTCTCTAAACAATGGTTTCGTATATTTTTTATCTGGTGATTGCAATACTACCTTTAAATACCGTCAAAAATGTTTACTGTATATTTGCTGTAGGGTAATCTTAAAGCTGCTATTTATTGACTGATTGGTATATGACGACAGATAAGCATGAAGTCCTGCTACGAATGCGAGCGATCGAGCTGCTTGCTTACTGGGAAGGTCGTTTGGTTACCAATCGTTTAATGAGCTGGTTTGGGCTCAGTCGACAGCAGGCTTCTGCGGATATCAAGCGTTACAATACGCTGTATAACCCAGATGCCTTGATTCATGATCCATCAGTAAAAGGCTATGTGCCTAAAGCCAGTTTTCAACCGGTATTGACTACAGCGCATATCAATGAGTATCTCAACATGCTTTCGGGTTTGGTCAGTGAATCGCATGCCCTGATTGCGACACCAGAACCGAATCTCTCAGCGGTACAGTTACCCGATCGCAGTGTGCGTCCTGAAGTCATCAGGGAAGTGTTGCGTGCCTGTCGAACACGAAGCTGTCTCAAAATTATTTATGCCTCAATGCATCAACCACAGTGGCATGAGCGCATGATTTCCCCGCATACCCTGGTGTATACCGGATTCCGTTGGCATGTCCGTGCCTATTGTCATCAGAGCAAGCAGTTTAAGGACTTTTTACTCTCCAGGATTGATCGCACACCTGTTGTGGTGGCGATTGATACAGTAGACCCTGTTCAGGATCAACACTGGCATGAAGAAGTTATACTGACGCTGATCCCTAATCCAAAATTGAATGAAGCTCAAAAAGCGCTGGTCGAAAAAGACTTCGGCATGCCCGATGGCAGATTACAGATTCCGGTGAAAAAAGCCCTGGCTCACTATACTTTGCAGCGATATCAGGCCGCGATCACGCTGGCTGAGGCGGATGATGCCTTGAAATATCCCTTGGTGTTACAAGGTTCAGATATCGAAAAGCTGTCGTCTTACCTGTTTGATCAAGCTTCATAGGAGATTGGCTATGTTAGAACAATTTCATTATGACAGTGACCTAATTGGTGGCTCACTGATGGTGCGTGAAAGCCGGCTGATCGCGGATCTGTTATTACGAGAGGCGACTCCAGAACAATGGCATCAGGCCATTCAGGTTGACAATATTCTGCAAAAAAGAACCGCAGCCTCAGCTCAACGCAATGCCACCGCTATTCGTAAGCGTCTGGAGCGCTTAGAGCCTGATTTCTGGAAAGCTTTGTGTGATGGGGATGATGAGCTGGCGACCCAGGTGGCCTTTTGTGGCGCACTGGAACGCAACCTGTTGCTGCTTGAGTTTATGGAAACGGTGATGAGGGATGCCTATATCTCCCAGGCGCAACACTTGGACAGTTATATCTGGTCAGATTTTTTGGATGAACGCTCACAACGCGATCCGGATATCTGTGATTGGAAAGAGTCCAGCAAGAAAAAAATGGGGCAGGTGGTGTTTCGCATGCTGGCAGAAGCCGGTTACTTAAAAAGTACCCGTAAGCTGGAGTTGCAGCGCGTGATCGTCAGAGCAGAGCTGCGTAGCCTGTTGGAAGAACATTATAAACAACGCATTAAAAGATCTATGGAAGTGTCGGTATGGACGCGTTAGTTGTAGAGGGGCAGCAATGAGTCAAACAATACATGAGCGTCTGAACCAGATTCCAGAGCGAATTCTTTCCACTGAGTTTCTCACTGGACAAGGATTGGGTAATGAAATTGGCTTCTGGATTTTTGATTATGCACCTGAAGATGAGCTGAAAGTCCGCGAATATCTTCATTTTCTGGAAGGGATGCTGGAGAAAAAACACAGTCAGCTGAAGGTGGTGAATATTAATCTGCTACAAGCAGTGGTGGATTATCTGGATGAGCGCAATTTCATTGATAAAGCGATCCAAATGCAAAAAGCCAAAGGCGATGAGGCACTGCTCAAGGCTCTGAAAGGTCCACTGCATATGGATAAGTTTGCGCCGTATCTGGTGAGCAAATATGCCACCAATGAGCAAGATATAGTGTTGATGACCGGGGTGGGGTCGGTTTGGCCACTATTACGTGCACATCATTTGTTAAACAGTTTGCATTCCTTGCTGGGGCATAAACCAGTCGTATTGTTTTATCCGGGGTATTACGACGGTCAGGCCATGAGTTTATTTGGAAAAATTCCAAGCAATAATTACTACAGAGCCTTCAGATTAGTGCCATAAGCACGACAAATAGCCATAAAAATTCGGGGAATTGATTGAGATGAATATTAAAGAACTTTTTTACAAGCCATTAGATCGTGCAATTAACGGGGTGGTCAAGGCAGATCAGGATGATAATGCCACGGTTTACCAGGAGCTGGATGAGTACGTGGTCACCAATGAGCTGGAAAAGCATTTTCGTGACTTTTTCCAGTCCTATGGTACAGACCTCAGCGACCCTTCGATTGCCAATCGTGTCGGCGTGTGGATTTCTGGCTTCTTTGGTTCAGGTAAATCGCATTTTCTGAAAACCTTGTCCTATATTCTGGCCAATAAAGTGGCACGTGACGCGGAAGGTAACGAACGCAGTGCTGCAGAATTCTTTGATGAAAGCAAAATCCGGGATGCGTTTATCCGTGCGGATATTGGTAAAGCGGTTAGTCATCATGCCGATGTCATCCTATTTAACATCGACAGTAAAGCCAGCTCCAATGATGACGGCAATCCGATTCTGAATGTGTTTTTACGGGTGTTTAACGAGTATCAGGGTTTTAGTGCTGACCATCCACATATTGCCCATATGGAGCGCCACCTGAGTCAGAAAGGGGTGTATGAGCGCTTTAAACAGGCTTTTGAAGAATCTAGCGGCATGTCTTGGCTAGAAGAACGTGATGGCTATCAGTTCTATCAGGATGATGTCGAAACCGCGATTTCCCAAGCCCTCAACTTATCTGCTGAAGCGGCACACAAGTGGTTTGAGGATTCTGAGCAGACCTTTAGTGTTTCGGTTGAAAACTTCTGTCAGTGGGTGAAAGAATACCTGGACAGCAAAGGACCCCAGCAACGCATGTTGTTCTTGGTCGATGAAGTGGGGCAGTTTATTGGCAGCGATACCCGCTTGATGCTGACATTGCAAACCATTACTGAAAACCTGGGTACGATCTGTAAAGGCCGCGCTTGGATTATCGTGACCTCACAGGCAGACATCGATGCTGTTTTAGGTGAGATGTCTTCTTCCAAAGCCAATGACTTCTCCAAGATTGCTGGGCGTTTTAAAACCCGTTTATCACTGTCCAGTTCCAATACCGATGAAGTCATCCAGAAACGTTTATTACGTAAAACCCCAGAAGCAGAAGCATTGCTCAGATCGGTGTTTGAGCAAAAGGGCGATATCTTAAAAAATCAGATTACCTTTGACCGTTCAGGACCAACACTGAAAAATTTCGATGGTCCTGACAGCTTTGTGAATAACTATCCTTTTGCGCCGTATCATTTTCAACTGGTGCAGAAAGTTTTTGAAGAAATCCGTAAAGTCGGTGCGACCGGTGCACATCTGGCCTATGGTGAACGATCTATGCTAGATGCATTCCAGATGGCCGCGAATGCGATTGCCACAGATGAAGTCGGGGCTCTGGTTCCTTTCCACCGCTTCTATACTTCAGTCGAAGGATTTCTGGATACAGCAGTGAAGCGTACCATCGACCAGGCAGGGCAGAATAAGACCCTGGATGGTTTTGATGTGCAGATGCTGCGTACCCTGTTCATGATCCGCTATGTCGATATCATCAAAGGTACCTTGGATAACCTGGTGACTTTGTCGATTGAGAAAATTGATGAAGATAAGCTGGCATTACGCAAGCGGATTGAAGAAAGCCTACTACGTCTGGAAAAAGAGAGCCTGATTACGAGGAATGGTGATGAGTTCCTGTTCCTGACCAATGAAGAACGCGATATCACCCGAAAAATTAAAGCCACTGACTTAGCAGCTTCAGAAGAAAATAAAGAGTTAGCCAATCTGATCTTTAAAGATTTACTGCGCGATCAGAACAAATACCGCCATCAAGCCAACAAGATGGACTATCAGATTGGTCGTTTCCTAGATAGCCATAGCCTGGATGGCAAGTATGAGAGCGATTTGAAAGTTGAAATCATTTCTCCGCTGGATACGGAATACAATCTTTACACCGAAGCTTACTGTATTGGTAAAAGTACTCAGGCCGAAGGACAAGTGCTGTTTAAACTGGCAGACGATAAACAGTTCTTTAATGAACTGCGCACCTGGCTGAAAACCAATAAATTCATCCGTTTAAATGATGATGGCACTCAGTCCGATATCAGCCGTATTCTGGCAGACCGTGGCCGTGAGAACCAGGAACGCAAAAAACGTCTGCGTGTCCGGGTCGAAGAAATGTTGCTGGACGCGGAAAGTTATGCCTTGGGTCAACATCTACAACTTTCATCTTCAAGTCCAACCACCAAGCTGGATGAGGCTTGTCGTTATTTGCTGGAAAACACTTATACCAAACTGAGCTATCTGCAGGTCTATCAGCAGGATGCCTGGCGTGAACTGAACGCCGTCTTGACTGTGGATGATATGGCGCAGCTCGGATTGTCTCTGGATGGCGGTCAGAGCAATCCCAAAGCCCTACAGGAAGTGGAGCAGTACATTGCACTACGGGCCACTGGTACAGAGCGTATTCTAGTCTCAGATGTGATAGATCGTTTTGCCAAACGTCCTTATGGCTGGCCGGATGCCGAGATTTTACTGCTGGTGGGGCAGTTGGCGGCAATGGGGCGGATTTCACTGCAGTTAAATGGCGGCAGCTTGCAGCTGAAAGAGGCCTTTGAGCCTTTACAAAACAGCCGCCGTCGCCGTGATGTTTCCATTATTAAAAAGCGCCAGACTGATGATCAGGTGTTGAAACAGGCACGCCAACTCACCCAAGACCTATTCTCGGCCATGGGGCCAGCGACAGAAAAAGAGCTGTTTGAATTCTATACCCAACATTTTAAAAACTGGTTAGCCAACTTTAAGTCCTATAAGAGTAAAACTGATGTCGGACAGTTCCCGGGCAAGAAAGTGATTGAAAAGTCGATTCTGACTTTGGAACGTCTGCTGGCCAATAGCGACAGCTTCGATTTCTTTAAAGCGGTGGTTGATAACAAGGACGACTATCTGGATCTGGAGGAAGACTACCGTGATATTCATGAGTTCTTCACTAACCAGATGCCGAGCTGGCAGCAACTGCAACAGGCCTTACGTCATTTTGAGAAAAACAAACAGGCGCTGGGTAGTGATGAGCTGGCAAAAAAAGCCCTCTCCGAATTACATCGTATTGCCATCCTTGAATCGCCCTATGGCCTGTTAAATAAAGTGGCAGAGTTGGTTCGTACAGTGGAAAGCGTCAATGAGCAATTGCTGACTGAGAAACGCAATCAGGCGATAGAACACATTGATGACAAAATCAAGCAGCTGGAAGCCGAGATTAAAAACAGTGGTATCGCTACCGCTGAATTGAGTAACAAGCTATTACGGCCACTACAACTGCTGAAAACGGATATTGAAGTGGAAACTAGCCTGTCCACCATCTATATGCTGCAAACCCAAACCGCCGTCGAGCGTTTTGATGAAGCCTTGTATGAGCTGGAGAGCGAAGTTGAGGCGGAAATCCAGCGTCAGGCCAAAGCGGCACAACTGGCTCAGCGCAAAGCCGAGAGTGTAACCAACACTGCAACCACCTCCAGCCCAGCTACATCAGCACCTGCTGCGAGTCCGGTACAGCCTGTGACAGCCGTAGTGCCACCGAAACCTGTTGTCGAAGTCGATGTCGCCAGCATTTACAGCAAAAGCTCAAGTAGTGTCTATCTGGAAACAGAAGAGTCAGTAGATCAGTTTGTAGACGCACTCAAAGCTGAATTGAAAAAAATTGTGGGTGACAAAAAGCGTGTGCGTATTCGCTAACTTGGGTTAGGGATATCGGCATCAGTCATTAATTAAAGGTTTTAACATGAATACCAGTAATATTAAAAAATACGCACCGCAAGCACGTAACGATTTTATCGCAGCGATGCGCAAGCAGGCCGCCAAATATGGCATCACCGCAGACAGCATTTTACCGGCTGAACAGAAAGGCGACTTGCTGCTGATTGGCGATCAGGTTTTTCCGCTATCCGTCATGAAATCTCGTGACAAGCTGATCAAGCGCATTCAAACCAGCAGTTTTGAGCAGACGATTGATTATATCGCTTACAGTTGGTTTAACCGTCTCTGTGCGATTCGCTATATGGAATGCAAAGGCTTACTGGATCATGGTCGCCGTGTACTGAGTAGTGCCGATGGTAGTGCAGGCTTGCCACAGATTCTGGAAGAATGTCTGGATATTGACCTACCAGGTTTAGATGCCAGCCGTGTGGCTGAACTCAAGCTTGATGGCAATAAAGACGAAGAGCTGTATCGGGAACTGTTACTGGCCCAATGCCATGCATTGAATCAAGTCATGCCACTCCTGTTCGAACAGGTGTCTGATGAATCTGAACTGTTACTTCCTGACAATTTAACCAAAACCGACTCCTTGATTCGTGATCTGGTCAGCAGCATTCCGGAAGAAGACTGGTCGGATGTACAGATTATTGGCTGGCTGTATCAGTTCTATATTTCTGAAAAGAAAGATCAGGTGATTGGTAAAGTCGTCAAGAGTGAAGACATTCCAGCTGCGACACAGCTATTTACCCCAAACTGGATTGTAAAATATCTGGTGCAAAACAGTGTCGGCCGTTTATGGATGATGGCACAGCCTGATAGTACGCTGGCCAGTGAATGGGAATACTATATTCAGCCAGCGGAACAGACCGATGAAGTCAATGCCCAGTTAAAACAGCTGATTGATGTCCGGATTAGTGAAGATGGCGATACTTTAAACCCTGAAAGCATTACGGTACTGGATCCTGCCTGTGGTTCGGGGCATATTCTGGTGGAAGCTTATGATTGCCTCAAAGCGATTTACTTAGAACGTGGTTACCGTAGCCGCGATATTCCACGTTTGATTTTAGAAAAGAATTTATACGGGATTGATATTGATACCCGTGCAGCACAATTAGCTAGTTTTGCATTGTTAATGAAAGCGCGTGAGGATGACCGCCGTTTATTTAGCAATCCACCGAAGCTGAATATTATTGCGCTACAAGACAGTCAGCCGGAACGTTTAGACGCATTGAGTCAGGATTTGGCAAACACTGGTATTGCGCAGGCAGATTTAAAAGAGTTACTGGAATTATTTGAACACTCTTCAACGTTTGGTTCTTTGATTCAGGTACCAGCAACATTCTCTCAAAAGCTACCTGAATTAGAAAGTAAGCTAAACACAGCTTTAGAATCAGGGGATATTTTTGCGCAACAGTCAGCACAAGAGTTGTTACCTTTAGTACAGCAAGCTAAATTACTCGCTAAACAATATGATGCTGTAATTGCTAACCCGCCATATATGGGTGGTAAGGGGATGAATCCAGCACTTAAAGATTTTGCGAAGAAAAAATTCCCTAACAGCAAGTCAGACCTATTTGCCATGTTTATTGAACGTGGTTTCGATTGGTGTAAGGACAGCGGTTTTAATAGCATGGTCACTATGCAAAGCTGGATGTTCCTGTCCTCTTATGAAGCAATGCGTGAAAAGTTGCTACAGGATCGGACTTTGTCTTGTATGGTGCATATGGGCAATGGGGTAATGGGAATTGCCTTTGGTACGGCTGCTACCATCATGCTAAATAAGTATATTAGCAATTATGCAGGTAGTTTTTCTTATTGTGAAAATGATGACCTAAGTGAATACGGAATTCCAAAACAATTTCCTGTACAAAATGAGCGATTAAAGACTGCAAAACCAGATGACTTTAAGAAAATTCCAGGTAGTCCTATTGCTTATTGGGCTAGTGAGGATATTTTAAAAATATTTAACAGTTTTGATAAGCTGTCATTATTAGTTAAGACAAGAGAAGGACTCACGACAGGAAGTAATGAAAAATTTCTACGTTTATGGCAAGAAGTTGATTTAAATAATATTGGATTCAATATTAGAAATAATAATGAAGCATATCAAAGCCAAAAGAAATTTTTTCCATATATCAAAGGTGGTGAATTTAGACGCTGGTCTGGTAATCGTGAATATATTGTTAATTGGTACAATGATGGAGAAGAGGTTAAACATCTTATAGATTCTGATACAGGTCGGATACGTTCACATAACTATAATGGTCAATACGGTTTTCAATCTGGTTTTACATGGTCCGGCATTTCAAGCGGTACATTCGCTGTACGCTTTGTTCCATCTGGTTATATGTTTGATGCAAAAGGACCGATGGGCTTTATTATAGATAAATCCAACAGTAAAAAAATCCTAGCTTTTTTGAACTCATCTATTACTAATCATTTCATTAGAATGTTAGCTCCAACAATGGACTTTAAATTAGGGCATATTTTAAATCTTCCCATAATAAAAGATTCATATAACACTTTGGATATTCTAGTGGAAAAAGCTATAGAACTATCCACATATGATTGGAACTCCTACGAAACAGCATGGGACTTTACTCGGAACCCAATTATTTGTACGCAACAGCCAAATCTAGAACAAGCCTTTAATGCATGGCAAAAGCAAAATGCTGACGCCGTGGCTGAAATGAAACGTCTGGAAGAAGAAAACAACAAGCTGTTTATTGAGGCTTATGGTTTAGAGGATGAACTGACTCCAGATGTACCTGATGAACAAATCACCCTTACTCGTGCTGACCGTGAAAAAGACAGCCAGCGTTTAGTGTCTTATGCCCTTGGCTGCATGATGGGACGTTATAGTCTAGATGAACCAGGCCTGATCTATGCCCATGCAGGCAATCAAGACTTTGATGCCAGCCGGTATCAAAGATTCCCAGCCGATGCAGACGGCATTATTCCACTGACCGAAATGCATTGGTTTGAAGATGATGCAACACATCGTATTCGAGAGTTTTTAACTGCGGTTTGGGGTAAAGACACACTAGACGCTAATATGCTGTGGTTGGCAGAAAGCTTGGACAAAAAAGCCAGTGAAACAGCAGAAGACACCATTCGCCGTTATCTTGCTAGTAAGTTCTATAAAGACCATATGCAGACCTATAAAAAGCGTCCGATCTACTGGTTATTTAGCAGTGGTAAACAGGGGGCTTTCCAGGCGTTGGTGTACTTGCACCGCTATAACGAAAGTACCTTGGCACGTATGCGTACTGAATACGTTATGCCGCTGATTTCCAAAATGGCTGCTTATGCTAATTCTCTGGAAACAGCAAAAGAAAGCAGTGACTCTGCGGCTGAAATCAAACGCATCGAGAAAAAACTGCAAGACTTGCATAAGCAACAGGCTGAACTGAGTAGCTTTGAAGAAAAACTGCGCCATTATGCCGATCAGCATATTTCACTGGATCTAGATGATGGGGTGAAAGTGAACTATGGCAAGTTTGGGGACTTGTTGGCTGAAGTCAAAGCAGTGACGGGGGAAAAGTGATGAATAGCTTTTCTTGCGAACGAGATCATGCAGAGGTGTTTGCATGAACTTAAATCAACTTCAGCAAGGCCTGGAACAAGCCTTTTATACTGAACAGCATCGAATTGTCTTTTGGTACGATGCAGAACAGTCCTTCAGCGAAGAAGTACAGGCATTAAAACTGAATGATGTCCAGATTCTGAATATGGCAGAAGAGTCGAGTCTGGCGATTAAGCTTAAACTGGAACTTGAGGATCAGCAGGGTAAATACTTGCTGTATTTCCCAAGTGCTGAGCCTGAAACTGAAAAAGACTGGTTACTGGACATTAAGCTATATTCTCGCAGCTTCTATGCCGATCGTTTCTCGATTATTTTCAATGAGCTGGGTTTACAGCAGCAGAGTCTAAGAGAACATCTGGCCAAACGTGAAGAATTCCTTAAAGCCAAAGCCCGTCTGAGTACATTGAAACGCTATATCCAGCCTGATGCAGATGAACAGGATCTGGATATGGCCATGATTGCGGCTGTGGTCAAGGCTGATAGTGCCGAGCTGATGCATATCGTTCTGGCACTGGCAGATGAAATGGTACAGCAGAATCTGGCTCTGGAAGTCAATCCAGACTCCTTTACTGAACTGGAAAAATTCCAACTGGTGCCGGCTTTGGTCACGGCATTACAGGCGGAAATTGGTTATCCAGCATCGGTTGAAGAGTTGAATGGGGAAGCACCATTCAAGCTCGGTACGTTCTTTATCCGTTTGATGACTACAGGTTTCTGTGAAAGCTTGGGCGATATCCCCGTATGGGCTCAGGAACTGGTGATGTCATCCGTCAGCTCCCGTGCGACGGCTAGAGCCTTTTTGTCGCGCTGGAGAGACAGTTCTAAATACTACCCAACCTTCGATACACTCTCCCAGACCGTGGCCAATGCACTGCGGATCCAGGAGAAGGTCGGGGCCTTTGATCTGGAGCAGCTGCTCGATGTCATGACTTTTGAAGTGATTGAACAAAAGATCATTGTTGATCTGGCCAGCCAGATCCCTGCAGCAACCAAAGCTGAACTGGAACATTTCAGAACGATTATTTCTACCCGTCTGGATGGCTATTGGGCTTCCAAACATAAGGATGATGCGACACGCCGTAAATATCGCACCGTCTATACAGCGTTGCAGGCAGCGATTGACCTGTTCAGCCTGCGACAGCAGTTTGATTCCGGGTTCTATTTCGACTCCAGCGAAGCCTTGTATAAAGCCTACGAGCAGGAGTTGTATCGCTTTGATATAGCCTATCGCCACTACAGTGCCGCCTCACAACGAGCTCATGTCGATATCCTGAAAAAACTCGATGAAGAAGTCGAAAATTGCTATTCCTACTGGTTTATTGACCACTTGGCACGTAACTGGGGAGAGCGGGTTGAAGCTGAGCAACGCTTGAATGTTTGGAAAGTGGCAGATATCCCAAATCAGCAGAACTTCTACGATACCCACGTCAGACCCTTACTCAATTCTGCAACGAAACGCCGTATTGTGGTAATTATCAGTGATGCTTTCCGTTATGAAGCTGCGGTAGAGCTGCGTGATCGTATCAATGAAAAGCGTTATTCTGAAGCGACCTTGTCTTCACAGCTGGGTGTTGTACCAAGTTACACCACACTTGGCATGGCCTCGTTGTTGCCGCATCAGACTTTGGAGTACAAAGAGGCCGCAGGGGATGATGTTTTAGTAGATGGGCAGTCCAGCAAAGGGACTGCAGCACGATCCAAAATTCTGGCGGCCTATAATGGATTGGCAGTAACCGCTGAAATGGTAAAAGGCTGGTCGCGTGATGAAGGTCGTGAAGCACTCAAAGACCATGAGCTGATTTACGTTTATCACAACGTGATTGATGCACGCGGTGACAGCGCCTCGACAGAATCAGAAACCTTTATGGCGGTAGAACATGCCATTGAAGAGCTGACCGAACTCAGCCGCAAAATCTTAATGCACTTCAATATTTCTACCCTGTTGATTACAGCCGACCATGGCTTCCTGTTCCAGCAAAGTAAACTGGAATCTGCGGATCGTTCAAGCTTGACTGGAAAACCTGCCAATACATTGAAGAGCAAAAAACGCTATGTGATTGGGCATGGTTTACCAGAGAGCAAGGAAGCATGGAAAGGCTCAACCCAAGCTACGGCAGGCACATTATCTGCGACTGATTTCTGGATTCCAAAAGGGGCGAACCGTTTCCATTTTGTAGGAGGCTCACGTTTCGTGCATGGCGGCATCATGCCTCAGGAAATTGTGGTGCCGGTACTGACTGTAAAACAGCTACGTGGTGAAAAGGCTGGACAGCGGACCAAGCGTAAAGTTGAGGTCATTTCTACCAAATCCACGCTGAAGATGGTCAATAACATCCAGAAGTTTGATTTGATGCAAACTGAAGCTGTCAGTGAGCTGGTCATGCCAGTGACTTTATCCATTGCCATTTATGATGGGGATCTCAAAGTTTCCAGTGAAGAAACTTTGACTTTTGATAGCAGTACCGACTCTGTTGCCGATCGGGTCAAACAGGTCAGATTGTCATTGTCTGGCACTGATTTTGACCGTAAGAAAGATTACTTCCTGGTACTGAAGGACAAAGACCTTAATATCGAGATGCAACGCTATAAGGTCACCATTGATTTGGCATTTACCGATGACTTCTTCTAATAACGAATTAACGATAGAGCGTAGCCTACATGGAATCTGCTAACGATAAAGAACTGGATCAGCTGCTGAATGAACACTTTGCTGGGCGGGTGGTACGTAAGGATCTGACTAAACTGATCAAAGAAGGGGCCAATGTCCCGGTCTATGTACTCGAATACCTGCTAGGGATGTACTGTGCCTCGGATGATCCAGAGATCATTGAACAGGGACTACGTAACGTAAAGACCGTACTGGCTGAGAATTATGTCCGACCGGATGAAGCCGAGAAGGTGAAATCCCTGGTCCGTGAACGTGGCAGTTATAAAGTCATTGATCGGGTCACGGTGAAGCTTAATGAGCGTAAGGACAAATACGAAGCCTCCTTTAGTAATCTAGGTATCAAAGATGCCGAAATCTCGGCAGGCATCGTCAAAGAGTATGAAAAATTACTTGTTGGTGGTATCTGGGTCATTGCTACGCTCAGTTATTATTTTGAAGAAGGACAGACTAGTTCTCCATTTGGGGTGAGTTTACTCAAGCCGATTCAAATGCCGAATATGAATATGGATGAACTCTTCAGTGGCAGAGCAGCATTAAGCACTGATCAGTGGCGCGAGAGTTTAATCCGTTCGATCGGCATGGAACCGGCTTCGTTAAAAGAGGACGTGCAATGGCACCTATTAGCGCGTATGGTTCCGTTCGTTGAAAATAACTATAACGTTTGTGAACTGGGACCACGCGGTACCGGGAAAAGCCATATTTACAAAGAGTGTTCACCAAATAGTATTTTAGTCTCCGGTGGGCAAACGACTGTCGCCAACCTGTTCTATAACATGAGTAGCCGCCGTATTGGTCTGGTGGGCTTATGGGATGTGGTAGCTTTTGATGAAGTTGCCGGTATTTCCTTTAAGGACAAAGATGGCGTACAGATCATGAAAGACTACATGGCCTCAGGATCTTTTGCCCGTGGTCGTGAACAGATGGAAGCCTCTGCTTCGATGGTTTTTGTGGGTAATATTAACCAAAGTGTTGAATCCTTGGTGAAGACTAGCCACTTATTGGCTCCTTTTCCTGAAGCAATGATCGATTCAGCATTCTTTGATCGCTTTCATGCCTATATCCCGGGTTGGGAAATTCCAAAAATGCGTCCGGAATTCTTTACCAACCGTTATGGTCTAATCGTTGATTATCTTGCTGAATTCTTCCGGGAAATGCGCAAGCGCAGTTTTGCGGATGCCATTGAGAAGTACTTCAAGCTAGGGAATAACCTGAATCAGCGTGATGTGATCGCCGTTCGCAAGACGGTTTCTGGATTGATGAAGCTGCTTTACCCACACGGTCAGTTTAATAAAGAAGATGTACGCCAATGTCTGGAATATGCGCTGCAGGTGCGCCGTCGGGTCAAAGAGCAGCTGAAAAAAATTGGTGGCATGGAATTCTATGATGTGCATTTCAGCTATATCGATAATGATACCTTAGAAGAACATTTTGTTTCAGTCAAAGAGCAGGGGGGTGGCGGACTTATTCCCGAAGGTCCTGCTAAACCAGGTTTTCTGTATACCATCGGACTCAGTAATAAGGGCATGCCAGGTTTATACCGCTTAGAACTGCAAGTCACTAAAGGTTCAGGAAAATTGGCGACATCTGGCTTATGGAATTCAAGTAGTGCCAAAGAACAGGTCAAGATTGCTTTTGATTACTTCAAGGCCAATGCATCCCGGATCTCGGGGGGCAGTAAGGTACTGGAACATGACTTCCACTTACATGTGGTGGAGTTACAGAATACCGGCCCGCTCAGCCATCTTGCTCTGCCAAGTTTAGTGGCTTTCGCTTCTGGCCTCTTAGGACGATCGGTTCAAAGTCAGATGGTGGTACTGGGTGATATGAGCTTGGGTGGTTCTGTGACACCGGTGGAAAGTATTGCCGAATGTCTGCAAGTTGCTTTTGATGCGGGTGCCAAGAAGGTTGCTTTGCCAATGAGTAGTGCGGCAGATATCCCAACGATTCCTGTGGAACTGTTTACCAAGTTCCAGACCAGCTTCTATGCAGATCCGGTAGATGCGGTGTTTAAAGGGCTAGGGGTGGATTAATTTCATATCTGTCTGGAAGAGTTACAGTAGATTGTTTTAAATTCAGTTTCTCAAGTTAAACACCATGTTGTAAAAGCATAATACTGCCTCTTTTAAAGAGCTAGTATTTTAGGGGGGGATTACCCTTCATTTTTTCTTGATCAGATATCTGTTGTATTTTGACAGGATTTTGTTGATCTAAATATTTTTGATACCAAACACGCAATGTTTCAGGAGTACAACCGATTTTAGGATCAATAGCTGTGATTGCTGCCCAAGTAGAAGGATAATCTTTTTCAGATTCAATTAGTAATTGAACCGCTCTTTCTCTGATTTCAGGGGTCAATTTTACTTTGCCATTTGTAAGGTAAAAGGGGTCAATTTTAGAATGCCGTTGACAATGTATCGCCTTTTGAGTTTGAAGCAATGTACAATGATAAGATTAACCCGTTAGGTCAGGCGGCCTAACTTAAATAAAAAGTCTCCGACAAACCCGGTACGGTTCAGTATTCGTTATTGTTTCCGATGCATATCAAGCTCCTGTTTTTAATGATCAAATTAAACGGAATAATGTTATTACAGGTTTCGGACAACACACATATACATCTTGTTTAGATGCTTTAAATAATGAATTATTTAAAAAGAAGTAGATTCTAAATATGAAAAAGATAGCTCTATCCTTACTCATAGCCTGTATTGGTACTTCTGCTTATTCAGAAACAGTATATGAATTAGCTCAAGCTCATTGTAAAAAAGCTGAAACAGTAGCTTCTTTAGCCCAAACATACAGACAATTAGGTTTGAAAGCTTCTGAAGCTACGGAAAAGTTAATGTCAGTTACAGCTAATATGACTGATCAAGAAGCAAGAGAAAGAGAAGAAAATCAAATCTTCTTTATTGTTCAGGATGCTTATACGGTATCTGTATATCCTACTCAATCGTTGAAAAAGCAAGCTATCTCAGATTTTGAAGAACGTCACTACTTAGCATGTAGCCAATCATTTCAAAACTCTATTAATACAAAAGAAAAGAAACTCCTTCTTTTCGATGGGACTATTAATGGCACTGTTGCAAATAGAGATTTGAGTCGATGATGTTCCCTTTAAAAAGTACTTAGAGACCGAAAACCCTGTTGATTAGACACACTTCACCCTGAGGCTGACCATAATAAAATGACGATGCTTGTCC
>NZ_VPEC01000041.1:0-17968 GCF_013417355.1 Acinetobacter sp. YH12255 | reverse complement strand
CGCGACTCATGAGTGCTCGGTTATATGCGGGCCAATTGGTTGTGCGGTAGATTTTGTGTGTAGGCTTCTTCATTTGAAAATTATATCGCTGAAAAAGCCTTTACAGATAGGTTTGTGCAACAAAGCCATATCAATATGCTTTTGTCTTCTACAAAGCGTACTGTAATCTGGTGCGGTCCAATTTAATCCGCAAAGTTTAATCAGACTTTGCACAAAGCCAGTGACCATACGTAAAGACAAACGGAATAAGGATTTAATCATTAAGCAGCATTGGATGGCTGCGTCGGAGTAGGTTTGATTTCGCCCTTGTTTGCCTTTTGATGGCGCATACCATTGCGTAGCAGGATCAAACCAAATGGCAATATTTCCGCGACTCATGAGTGCTCGGTTATATGCGGGCCAATTGGTTGTGCGGTAGATTTTCTGTGTAGGCTTATTCATTTGGAAATTATATCGCTGAAAAAGCCTTTACAGATAGGTTTGTGCAACAAAGCCGTTTAGCACTTAAAGCACTTTATCAAACTTCCGAAGTTGAAGCCGTTGCAGGTAATGACGCTGCTGCTGCATTGATTGATGATCAACACGCTTGGTTAATTGGTGCGGAATACAACCTTCCAAATGCAAAAGCTTGGACAGTAAAAGGTCAATATAGTCAAAGTACCACTGAATTCACTACTGCTAAAGCAGATTTTGAAGCTCAACAAATTCTTGTTGGTGCAGACTATGCTTTCTCTAAACAAGTCAAAGCATATGGTTATGCTGGTTATCTAACGCTTGAACAAGGTTCATTAGAGACTAAACAGCCTGTACTTGGCACAGGTCTAGAATACAAGTTCTAATTTTATAACAAGCTAAAAGCGGTGCTTCGGCATCGCTTTTTTTATGCTTAAAACAACAAAACTTAGCAATTTTATGTCTGATCTAATAAGTTTCGGGCTGTTACCATGAATGAAAGTTTCAGCATTTCGTTTTGAAAATTATGCCTATTCAAGCTGTATTATTTGACCTCGACAACACCTTGACCCATCGTGATCTAACGGCCCAAGCTTATAGCTGCTATCTGGCAGAATATTATGCGTCTGCATTTGCACAGGTCGAACCAGAAAAAATTATCGAGATTGTAAGACGCATCGATAATGGCGGTTATCCTAAAAAGGAATTGCTAACGCATGGCAGTATTGGTGCATCGGCAGCTTATGCATTATTACAGGAGCTATCCTGGTTAAATCCACCCAGCATAGATGAGCTGGCACAGTTCTGGTTCAGCCAGTTTGGTCGCTGCGCTGTAGAAATGCCGGATGTCAAGCAGGTGCTAGCGCAGTTAAAATCTCAAGGCTATCAATTGGCAATTGTTTCGAATGGTGGACATGACACCCGTTTAAATACCATTCGAGGTTTGGGCATTGCCGATTATTTCGAGGAAATCATCAGTTCGGGTTTAGTCGGTTTTAGCAAACCACAGCCAGAAATTTTCCAGATTACTGCACAACGTTTAGGCGTCTTGCCTGAACATTGTTTATATATTGGCGATCATCCAATCAATGATATACAAGGGGCAAAAAATGCCGGAATGCATGCCTTGTGGATGCAGGGCTTTCATCCTGATGCCGAAGAAATCCAATATAAAATCCAGCAGCTACCTGAAATTTTCACGCATTTACAACGGCTGAATCAGCTTTAATTCAAGTGATG
Organism: Acinetobacter sp. YH12255; assembly: GCF_013417355.1. Lineage (NCBI taxonomy): Bacteria > Pseudomonadati > Pseudomonadota > Gammaproteobacteria > Moraxellales > Moraxellaceae > Acinetobacter > Acinetobacter sp. YH12255. Next base: position 16,276 of record NZ_VPEC01000041.1, on the reverse strand, counting down.
CGTAAACAATTAATCGCTTCAGCCCACTGTGCTGATTTGCAGCGAGGACATTGTTGTGCAGCTGTGGAGAGGTTTTGAACCTGACCGCAATAAATACAGGCATATAAACGGTCTGCTTTCACCTGCTCCACGATCGAACAGGTTTTAGGAAATAGTGGCAGCCCAGGCCGAACCTCATCCGATTTGAAAAACAGGATACTGAACTTACCGTCTGTTTCCAGTAAACCGGTACGCACCTGACCCAGATGTGCTACGCCTTGCTGGCGCATTTCGGCAAAGAATTCATCATGTGACATTTTGCCTTTTTTAATTTCTTCAATGACCAGCAGGCCATCTTCCACAATATAAATCGGTTTGCCTTCCAGTAGGTCTTCAAACCATTGGTATTTCATCATCAGCCAAGTGGTCAGGCGATACATCAGGATAATCACTGACATCACCAGAACCGCTTGAATCAGGGGAACATCTTCGGTAAACATCGGGTCACCGGCAATTGAGCCCAGGGCGAGAATGATCGCGACTTCAAAGATGGAAAGCTGTCGTACACCACGTTTTCCGGTCAGCCGTAAAAACAGGATAATCATGATATACATGACTATACAACGCAGCAAAATCTCTGATGCAAAGCTCCAAGTCGTATCATGAATAAAGATCGAGACCCAATCCATTAAGCTGTTCCTATAACGCGTTGAGCTGAGTCTAGCAATGCGGTAGGTTTATTTACTGCTGTTTTTATGTAAGCTTTTGAATATAAAATATATTATTGAAAAATAGAGCGAATTTATAATCAGATTTATTTATGAGCTAACTAGAAGTTTCATGTAAATATTGCATAAATATTCATCACTTTAATTGTGATTCAGCTCACACTTTATTCCAAGTTGGTTTAGGACACTAAAATGATTATCTTATTGAAATTTAAATAATAAGTTCTAAATGCTCTATCTTTTCATAGACTTAAGTGTTTGGGAATTTGTAATTGATTCACCAAAATTAAGTAAAAATCTGTAGTTTGTGCTCTGAAAAATGAGGCAGTCATAAGCCTAAAAATTTGTTTTCTAAATGAAAAATTATTGATTACGGTTCTAATAGGGAAAATTATTGTGAAAAAAATATTCACATTTTTAACAGTGCTTGGTTTGAGTACGGCAGGCTATGCAGATGCCAATTGGGGCTATATGCAGCCTGAACAATGGTCGAATTTAAGCCAGAAATATACTGCCTGTGATGGTGCGAATCAGTCGCCAATTAATATTGAGCGGACGGTAAAAGCACAATTGGAACCGCTGAAATTTAGTTATAACAACATGATTCACGCCATTGAAAATAAAGGTCATACCATTCAGGTGGACTTTGCCGAAGGTGGTGAGCTGGAGCTGGATGGGGAGCGTTTTGAACTGAAACAGTTCCATTTGCATAGTCCGAGTGAGAACCTGATTCAAGGTAAAAGTTATCCTTTAGAGATTCATTTTGTCCATGCCAATGCTGATGGTGAGCTGGCAGTGGTTGGCATGATGTTTGAGCAGGGGCAGGACAGCCAGATGCTAAAACAGATGTGGAAACGTTTGCCGAAAAAGCAGGGTGAAAAAGTCGTGTTAAAGACACCACAGCCTGTCAATCAGTTGCTGCCTAAAAATCTGGATTATTATCGCTTTAGTGGCTCGCTGACCACCCCACCTTGTTCAGAGGGTGTGCGCTGGCTCATTTTAAAAGAGATCCAACAGGCTTCAGCCAAACAGATTGGTGAATTTTCCAAATTAATGGGGCATCCGAAGAATCGTCCGGTACAGCCATTAAATGGTCGTGTCATTGTTGAATAATCATTTTGTTTGCGCCATTTGCCTACACATTGATGGCCTGAAAAGGCAATTTAAGGTTGTAGGTGATGGCTCTTTTCAATCTGTTTAATTAACTGATGGCTCGCATCATGAATATACTGGCTATGTTTATTCAGTAAAGCTTGATGCTTGAGCTGTTTCTGGTTTTTAGGCTGTAATAAATGTTGTTGCAGAATTTCCTCGGAATGAAACAGTTCAAATGCCAATTGATTCAGGTTTGGGTCATAAATTTGACTATGTACAAATATATGCAGTTCTTTAGAAAAGACCGGAATCAATTCCAGATATTCAGTTTCTAACGTATGTAAGATATTTTGAGTACTTTGCTGATGTAACTGCATTTGTTCAATGAAGTCAGCACTATAACGGCGAATACGATAAAGTGTCGGCAGCATCGTGACAAAGAATTTTTGTTTTTGCATGTCTTGTAAGGCATTATCACGATTTTGTGCCAAATGATTTAAATATAAGGGCACACTAATGGCGACAAAAATTGCAAACACAGATCCTAGCGCTTGTACCCATGCAGCGAGTTCCTGATTAAAGATTAAATCTGCCTGAGTTGCCATCTGAATCTCCTTTCAGCACAGTCACAAATTAAGTTATTGTTATATTGTTTGATATTAAACAAAATTTATTTGCATAAGGTGTATATTTGTGTCGATAACTGGCATACACCTGTCTCATAAAACCGTTAAACTTAATAATCTGTCCTGCTTATTTTGAATATCATGTCTTTCAATTTAAAAACCATGATTCAGCCATTCACAGCGCTTTCGACACAGCAGAAAAAGCTGGATCGCCTGATTGATAGAATTGCACAGCAGAAGCTTGAGCTGGCACAGTGGCAGCAGGCCGAAGAAGAGATTCGACAATATACACAGCAAACTTTCATACCGGTTTATCATGAATTGCATGGTGTTTTGTTCGCGCAGCTTGAACAGTTATGGCAGCATCTGCATGAGGCAGAATTTTCCAAGGCCGAGATCGTGGTAATGGATGAAAAAATTCAATCCCTGGCGGCTTATTTAAAAGATTCACAGGCAATGTCGGTGCAGGAAGCGCATAAGGTCAATGAAATTGATAGTTACTATCAGCAGCTCAATGAACATATCCAACTCAGAAAAAATCAGAAAAAGACCAATGCACCAGAAGGGTTTTCCGAAGATCAAAATGGTATAGATCAGGCCGACACAGATGTATTTGAAGAATGGGATAGTGAACATTTTCAACAAGTACGTGAGCAAGCCAGATTAAAACGCCAGCAGGAAAAACAGGCGCAGGCAGCAGCGATGGCAGAGCAGTCATTGAAAACCGTGTATTTAAAAATTGCGGCGGCCATTCATCCTGACCGTGAAGCGAATGATGTCAAGAAAATAAAAAAGACAGAGTTGTTGCAACATGCCAATCAGGCTTATGAAAAGCAGGATTTATTTGCTTTATTGAAAATGCAGCTTCAGATTGAACAAGACCGAGATCCTTCACAAAAGAGTTTAACTGCAGAGCAAATCAAGCTTTACCAACTGGCGTTAGATGCGCAGAGTCAGACATTACAAGCTCAAATTGATGCGTTAATTGAGACTTTGGTGTGGTCGCATAAAACCAAAATTGCGGTGAAAAAGACGAAAGGGAAAGTTCAAATTGCTGACTTGTATAAGCAGATTGATGAAGATACTTTGGCCATAAAGCAGCAGATTAAAGTAGAAAAAGAACGCTTGAGATATATCAAGAAGGTGAGTGGCTTAGAGATGTTTTTAAGGCATGGGATGCTTTAATTTAATTAGAATTACCTCTCCCTAGCCCTCACTTGCGCTTCGTTTTAAAGCAGTGCTTTAAAACTTGCTCAGGAGAGGGAACTTCAATATAAAATTCATATTAGTATTAAATCAAATGACGCTCCCTCTCCCTGTGGGATGAGAAGCACTGCTTCGCAAGGGGTGAGGGTAATCTGATATAATTATTTAAAAATAAAAAATAAATCCCAAATGAATAAGAAGCTCGATCCCCAATTATTAGAATTTGCCAAATCCATGCGCCACACCGCCACCGATGCAGAACACCTGATGTGGCAAGTTCTGCGTGCCAAGCGTTTTATGAATCTTAAATTCCGTCGTCAGCATGTGATCAAACCTTATATTGTGGATTTTTACTGTCATGAAATTGGTTTGGCAATTGAGTTGGATGGTGGTCAGCATGGGATAGATGATGCGATTCAATATGATGCTAAACGGACGAGGTTTTTAGAGGCTTTAAGGTTAACGGTTGTAAGGTATTGGAATCATGATGTGTTGAATCGGACGGATGTGGTATTGGAGGATTTGTGGCAGAGGTGTTTTGAATTAAAAAATACCTCTCCCTAACCCTCTCCTGAAAGGAGAGGGAATTCCATTGTGAAATTCATACAGGTATTAAATTAAATGATGCTCCCTCTCCCTTTGGGAGAGGGTCGGGGTGAGGGTAAGAGGAAATAATAAAAATGATTAACCCGAAATTATTAGAATTTGCCAAAAATATGCGTACCAATTCCACAGATGCAGAACATTTGATGTGGCAAGTTTTACGTGCAAGACGATTTATGGATTTAAAATTTAGACGACAACATGTGATTGAACCTTATATTGTTGATTTTTACTGTCATGAAATTGGTTTGGTGATTGAGTTGGATGGTGGTCAGCATGGAATGGATGATGTGATTGAATATGATGCTGAACGTGCAAAGTTTTTAGAGGTTTTGGGTTTAACTGTGGTTCGGTATTGGAATCATGATGTGTTAGGACGGGTGGATGTGGTGTTGGAGGATTTGTGGCAGAGATGTGCTGAATTGAAAAATACCTTTCCCTAATCCTCACTTGCGCTTGATTTTAATGCAGGACTTTAAAGTTTTTTTATAGTGTATAATAATATTGATTTATATAAAAACAATCGTTAGCTTTGTGGATAGAGTTATAGTTTATTATTTTTTAACAATCACGTATTTTTTTTATGTGAATGGAAGAGAAGTTATTGACATGTTTAGGTACCTGAATGATTTAACACCGAAGCATATAAAAGTACCTTTTCAAGTCATAAAAAATTATAAAAGAGAGTCATTTATTTGGCTCATATGTGTAATTTTTTTGGGTCAAATAGGTATTATTTTAAATTATTTTTTACAAATATTTTTTAAAAGTAAAAGTTTAATTGATGGGGTGGTAATTAACTTTTGGTCAGCTTTTAAAGCTGATTTTTTAAATGGTAATTACTATATATTTTCTATTTCATTAATGGCTTCATCTTTATGTGCATTAATGGTGAGCTTTTTGTATGACGAAGCATCTAGATTTAAGTCATTAAAATTTTTTACTATGCTTTTTTTGGGCAGTGGAATTGCAATATGTGCATTAATTCATGCATTAGTTCAGTTGAATTCAGATAATAGAGTTAATCTTTTTATACCTGTTTATATTTTTCAAGGTATTGGATATTTAACTTCAATATTAGTTTCTGTGTATGCAGCTTGTTTATTAAGATTGGATTTTAAAAATAGTATTCATCAGGAATTAGATGATCTTTTTCATCAAAAATCTGATAAAGAATCTGATGACATGATGAATAATGCAGAGAATGCTACACAAGGTCCTGATGGAGAGAAAATGTGAAATTTAAATATTTTACGGTTAATCAACCAATTGGTACATTTTATCTATCAGTTGTTAATGCATCTGAATTAATTGGTGTAACTGATACTCGAGCTAGAACTATACTAGATCAAGATAATATTCAAAGAGAAACAGCACCTGAAAGAATTGCTGCAATAGCAAATTATTGTAATGATCCAGATGCGACATTTCCTACTGCAATTATTATTTCAGTATATGCTAAAAATTTTATAAAAATTAGTGACGAGTACTTAGAGTTTAAAGATGGTGTTTCTATTGGTGAAATAATAGATGGACAACATAGACTACTTGGGATAGAGAAGTCAGGTTTGAGTAAAAAATTTGATTTGCCAGTAGTATTTATGTTTGATCTTGATAGCTATCAAAAAGGATACGTTTTTTCAATCATCAATAGTAAGCAAACGCGGGTTCCTATGTCTAGAATATACGATCTGTTTGCATTGAATCCATATCGTAGTCCATATAAAACATGTCATGATATAGTTAAAACTTTAAATAGAAGTAAAGATTCTCCATTTTATAATCGAATAAAAATGTTAGGAAAAAAGGAATTTGGACAAGATAAAGCATCTTTATCTCAAGCGGCATTCATTAATTATTTATTACCTCTAATTAGTAAAAATCCAGATAAGGATTCAATCGATATTAAAAATAATATTCCTCTTGAATATGATGAGAAGTTGCCATTTAGGAAGTATTTTATTGAAGATAAAGATGAACTAATTTTAAAAGTACTTTTAAACTATTTTAGTGCTATTAGTGAAGTTTTTTATCAACAATGGAATAATCCTGAAGAATATATTTTATCCAAACCTATTGGGTATGGTGCATTATTAAAACACTTACCAGAATATCTGAAACATGGATTTGATCAGAGAGATTTGCGAAAAGAATTTTTTATTGATGAATTTAAGAAATTAAAAAATTATTTAGATTCACCAATTTCAGGCCAGTTAGAAATGACTTCAGAGTTCTTTGGATCTAATGAGCAATCTAGAACAAAATTAGCTAACCTTATTAAAGATGCTATCTTATAATAAATAAAGGGCTAAATAATCAGCCCTTTATACTACAAATTAGATTAAATTATCAACACATTAAAGCGCCGCAATCTGCTCCATATTCGCTTTAATCTTCGCTAACTGGTCAGAAAACTCAGCAAGTTTTACCTTCTCGCCTTCAACCACAGCAGCAGGTGCTTTCGCTACAAAACCTTCGTTAGAAAGTTTAGTTGCAATTTGGTCATGCTGTTTTTGAACCTTGTCTAAGTCTTTTTGTAGACGACCCAATTCCGCTTTAGGGTCAATTAAACCCTTCATTGGAACGAATACAGACACATGACCTACAACACTTGATGAAGATAATGGTGGTTGTTCGCTGTCGCCTAAGAAGGTAATGCTTTCAACTTTCGCCAATGCTTTAAACAACGGTTCAATACGTGCGATCTGTGCTTTTTCAGCATCAGTGGTGTTTTGAAGCAGAACAGGCAACAAACGCGCATTACCTAGACCCATTTCACCACGAATGTTACGTACCGCACCAATCAAACCTTGCAGCCACTGCATATCAGCTTCAGCTTGATCATTGATGAGCGCTTGGTCAGCAACAGGGTACTGAGCCAACATGATTGTTTCGCCAGAAATGTTCAGTTTCGGCGCAAGCGTTTGCCAAATTTCTTCTGTCAAGTAAGGCATCAACGGATGTGCCAAACGTAAAGACGCTTCCATCACAGCAAGAAGAACACGGCGGATTTCAGCTTTACGTTCTACCGAGATATTTTCATCATTCAGAACAGGCTTAGTCAGCTCGACATACCAGTCACAGTATTCATTCCAAATGAACTCGTAAATCGCTTGTGCAGCCAAGTCTAAACGATACGTTGCAAATGCTGTTTGCACTGCTTGTTCTGCTTTTTGTAGACGGCTTACAATCCACTGTTCAGGCAATTCCCAAAGGTCTTGACGAACTTCTTGACCAATCACTTGTTCTTCGCAGTTCATCATCACGAAACGGGTTGCGTTCCAGATTTTGTTGGCAAAGTTACGGTAGCCTTCAACACGCTTCATGTCGAACTTGATGTCACGACCGGTGTTCGCAAGCGCACAGAATGTGAAACGAACCGCATCTGTACCGTAAGATTGAATCCCTTCAGGGAATTCTTTACGAGTCGATTTTTCAATCTTCGCTGCTTGTTTCGGGTTCATCAAACCTGTGGTACGTTTTTGTACCAAAGTTTCAAGATCAACACCGTCAATCAAGTCTAATGGGTCAAGCACGTTACCCTTAGATTTAGACATTTTCTGACCTTCGCCATCACGTACCAAACCGTGTACATACACAGTTTTAAACGGTACTTGTGGTGTGCCATCTTCATTCTTCATGAAGTGCATGGTCATCATGATCATGCGGGCAACCCAGAAGAAGATGATGTCAAAACCAGTCACAAGTACATCAGTCGGGTGGAAAGTATTTAAGAAATAGTTTTCTTTATCTTTGGCTTCATCGCCAGTCCAACCTAAAGTTGAGAACGTCCAAAGACCCGATGAGAACCATGTATCGAGTACGTCTTCGTCTTGGTCTAATTGAACATCGGCAGGGATATTGTTTTTCGCACGAACTTCAGCTTCGTCACGACCTACATAAACATTACCATCTACATCGTACCAAGCAGGAATGCGGTGACCCCACCACAATTGACGCGAGATACACCAGTCTTGGATGTTGTTCATCCAGGCCATGTACATGTTGCTGTATTGCTCAGGAACGAATTTAATCTCGCCATCTTTCACCGCTTTAATTGCAGGCTCAGCAAGCGGTGCAATTTTCACATACCATTGATCCGTCAGTAACGGCTCAACGATGACCCCTGAACGGTCACCGCGAGGTGGTTTAAGCGTATACGGTTGGATTTGCTCTAACCAGCCTTCAGCTTCAGCTTGTTCAACTAATTTTTTACGTGCTTCAAAACGATCTAAGCCCACATATTCCGCAGGTGCAGGGATGGTTTTAGAAATTTGCTCGCCCGCTTTCGCGATGTATTCAAACTCAGCCAACACTTCAGCATTTTTGTTGAAGATGTTGATGATTGGCAATTCGCAGCGTTTACCCACTTCATAGTCATTGAAATCATGCGCAGGGGTGATTTTTACACAGCCTGTACCAAATTCTTTGTCAACATATTCATCTTTAACAATTGCCACGCTACGACCGGTAATCGGCAGGATGATGTTTTTGCCGACAAGATGCGCATAACGCTCATCATCCAGGGCAACTGCAATGGCAGTATCACCGAGCAGGGTTTCAGGACGGGTGGTTGCGACCACGATATAATCTTTGCCATCGTGCGTGCGCAATGATTTATCTTCAAAGAAATATTTCAGATGCCACAATGAACCTGCTTCTTCTTTATCAGACTCAACTTCTAAGTCAGAAAGCGCCGTTTGTAATTTTGGATCCCAGTTAACAAGGCGTTTACCACGGTAGATCAAACCTTGTTCATGCAGTTTTACAAATACCTCTTTGACCGCATTGGATAGACCATCATCCATAGTGAAGCGTTCACGTGACCAGTCTACAGAAGAACCCAAACGACGGATTTGACGGGTAATATTACCGCCAGACTGTTCTTTCCATTCCCAGACTTTTTCGATGAACTTTTCACGGCCCAAGTCATGACGGCTAATGCCTTCTGCACCAAGCTGACGTTCTACCACCATTTGGGTGGCAATACCGGCGTGGTCAGTACCCGGTTGCCAAAGCGTATTTTTACCTGACATACGGTTATAACGGGTCAATGCATCCATGATGGCATTGTTAAAACCATGACCCATGTGCAAGTTACCAGTGACGTTTGGCGGCGGAATCATGATGCAGAATGATTCGCCTTTTTCAGAGGGCTTGAAGTAGCCGCGCTCTTCCCAAGTTTGGTACCATTTTTTCTCGATCTCGGTCGGATCGTAGGTTGTCGCGATATTTTGCGCTGAATCAGTCATAGTCTAAACAGATCAAAAGTAGATGAAAAATTGGATCTATTGTAGCAAAAAAAATAGTGGATGCGGCAGCTTAACCAAATGCAAACTTTAGACAATTGGCATGCAGAGCAACTCGTCGTATGATGCAAAGATAAAAAACGCGACTCATCGCAGAAGATTAAAAAGGATAACAAGATGAGCTATAGCATTTCCCTGAAGATCCAGCCTGAAACCCATCAGCGCTTTATCGACCTTCATTCTAGATTAAATGCCGGTGATCCAGACAGTCTGGCTAAACCGCTCGGTGAAAATCTGGCCGATATGGCCTGTGAAATTATTGACCAGATTTTTGGTCAGATGGTGCAGATCGCGAAATCTCCCGACAGTGAATCTGAAAAAGTGATTCAGCACATTATTGAGACGACACGTAAATATATGCCTTGGTCGGTTTCCTTATTTGGCAATGAACGGCTCATGCCCATGGTGAATTATCTGCATCGCATGACCTATACGCATGACGGCGATGTTTTTGTGCGTTATCCGGTGGAAAAGATGCTGGTGATGGAGTTACTGGGTTGTGTGGATCAGATGAAAACCGGCAATCATCAATATGTCTCGCCGGCACTCAAAGCCTTTACCCAGGTCGTTGATCAGGGCGTGACCTGTTTGATCCGTGAACCGAAAAACCTGTTGAAGTTTAATGTTGTGGTCGATAAAACCTTAAATGGGGTGATTCACCTAACCACCCAGCTCGGCTATAAACGTTTTGACAAGCTCGGTAGCATCTATGATGCTGATACGATGCGTTATTATTTCGAGCATTTACTGGCATTTCTGGAAGATGAAAGGCCGCACCATATTTATTAAAACAAAGGAAACAGGATTTCATGGCGAAAGTTGAAAGTTTAAATGGAAAAGTGGTCTGGATTACTGGCGCATCTTCAGGGATTGGCAAGGCGATTGCACAGCAATGTGCCGCACAGGGAGCGCAGGTGGTATTGACTGCGCGCCGTCATGAAGAACTGGAAAATGTGCGCCAAAGCCTGATCAATCCGGATCAGCATATTTCCATCACGGCTGATATCACCGATGAAAGTCAGGTTCGCCATGCCTATGAGCAGGTTGTGCAACAAAAAGGCCGGATTGACTGGCTGATCAATAATGCCGGACTCAGTCAGCGTGCCCTGATTGCAGAAACCACCATGCAGACTGAACGCGCCATTATGGAAGTCGATTATTTCTCGCAGGTATTTTTGACCAAAACCGTACTGCCAACTTTTCTGGCACAAAAAACCGGCCGTATCGTGTTTATTTCCAGTGTTGCAGGTTTGCTCGGTACACAATATCGCGCGTCTTATTCCGCAGCCAAAGCAGCAATTCATATGTGGGCCAACAGCCTGCGTGCTGAAGTGGCAGATCAGGGGATTGGCGTATCGGTGATTTTCCCCGGTTTTGTTAAAACCAATGTGTCCCTGAACGCTTTAAATGGTCAAGGGAAGCCGCAAGGGCATGCAGATGAAGCGATTGAAAATGGTCTGTCCGCAGAAGATTTTGCCCGTCAAACTGTACAAGCTTTGCAGAGCGGCGAAGAATATATCGTGATTGGCGGCAAGAAAGAAAAACTCGGGGTACTGGTGTCGCGTATTTCGCCAAAAGTCCTGTACAAGATGATTCGCAGAACCAAGGTGAAATAGATCATCCAGACTCAATAAAAAGGGCAGTATTGCCCTTTTTTGATCGCTCTTAAAAAGAAAATTATGAACAAACCTACAATTTAATTTCTGGAGGAGCTGACGCAAAGTGTGCACAACCCATCACACAGATATGCAGAAAATTACCTTTTCACTCTGGTACTTAAGTCAAAAACCGCTATGTTAGTTAAAAATAATAGTGAATTGGAATACGCTCATTCGATGAAAACACCGGTGCCAGATTATCTCAAGCATGTTTTAAGCTCCTGCCAAGACAATGATAAAGGGGCCTTGGCCGACTATATTCCTGAGCTGGCAGCAGTCGATCCAGAGAAGTTTGCTTTGGCACTCTCCACCGTAGATGGCACGATCTATTCCACCGGTGATGACGAGGTTGAGTTCACCATGCAGTCCATGTCCAAGCCTTTTGCCTATGCCTTGGCCTTGCAGAAAGTCGGCCTGACCAAGGTCATGGAAAAAGTGGGCGTGGAACCTTCGGGCGAGGCCTTTAACCAGATTTCACTGGAGAAAGACACCAATATTCCGAAAAATCCGATGATCAATTCGGGTGCCATTACTGCCCATTCCCTGATTCCCTATAAACGCACAGTATCCCGGGCGGAACAGTTGCGCCGTTTTTTAAGCGGTTTGGCTGGACGTGAACTGAGTTTTGATACCGATGTATATACCTCTGAACTGAAAACGGCGTTTCGTAACAGATCCTTGGGTTATATGCTGCGTACAGTAGGAGTATTGGAAGAAGATCCAGAAGCGATTGTCAATGGTTATATCAAGCAATGTTCAATCAAGGTGACGGTCAAAGACCTGGCGATGATTGCCGGGGTACTCGCCAACGGTGGGATTCAGCCGCAGACCGGTAAAAAATTATTGGATCGTTCTGTGGTGCGGCAAGTCCTGAGCGTGATGCTCACTTGCGGGATGTATGATGCTGCCGGTGACTGGCTGACCACGGTGGGCATTCCGGCAAAAAGTGGGGTCGCAGGCGGCATTATTGGCGTATTGCCTGGACAGGTGGGCATCGCCGTATTTTCTCCACGAATTGATGAACATGGGCATAGCGCGCGTGGGGTCGATATCTTTGAACGTATATCCCGGGAAATGGGGCTACATTTAATGGAAGGAACGCCGTCGGCACAAACCATTTTACAAAACCGTTATCTCACTGGAAAACGCGATCATGTGGTGGTGTATGAACTGCGTGGCGTATTGCAGTTTACTGAATCGGAAATGCTGCTGCGTATTTTGGAAGATGAACCGGAAGGCAAAAAACGAATTGTACTGGATCTGACCAATTTGACCCTAATTCATAATGTCGGCGCCCGCATGTTATTTGAAGGCGTGGCGCGTTTGAAAAAGGATGGTCATCCTGTTGTGGTGGTTGACTCGGAAGGGATTTTGAGTGAAGCACAGATGAAGGGTAATAAAAGAGTCGTGGTCAAAGAAAACCTGAACAAGTATCTAGAAAAATTTCAATAGACGCTTTTTCTGCTGTCTTGCTTGAGCACCAGCTGTATACCCGGAAATAAAAAAAGCCCCGATGATTCGAGGCTTTTTTAATAAATGATTTATTTAATATGTGCTGCAATGTCGCTAAAGATCACACCTAAACCATGTGCACCGGCATCCGGATAGCCTAAGCTACGGTCACCGACCGTACCGGCACGGCCCATACGTGCTACAATCTCTTGAGTCGATTCTGCACCTTTTACCGCAGCCGCTGCACCCAAGACAAAGTTTTCTTTAAAAGTCTTGCCGGTATTGGCAGACCATGAATCTGCACATGGTACTAGGGCATCAATCAGGGTTTTATCCCCCACCACGGCACCACGACCAAATGAACGCTCACCGGTCACTTGAATGCCTTTGACTGCCGCCTGCAACATTTCAGCAAAGTCAGCGACAGTTAAACTGGTTTTATCTTGAATGGCCTTACTCGCGGCACGGAAGGCTGAACCCCAGATTGGACCTGATGCGCCGCCACAGTATTCCATAATGATCATTGAGCAGTTCAGCATGAATTCATCCATATGCTGTGCTTGAATCAGACTTTGCCATTCACGTTTTAGCTGTTTAAAGCCTTTGGCCACGCTCATGCCGAAATCACCATCGCCGGCATGCGCATCTAGCTCGCAGAAAGGCACTTCATTTTTAATAATGCAAGCCGCCATGACATCGACGACATAACGCATATTCTCAATCGTGAATTGCTCATTGCTGATTATTGCATGTTCAGGTTGGGTTTCAACTTCGGTATTGGCGCTGCGTTCAGCTGCTGCATTTTTTGCTGCAAATTCAAAAGGTAGTGCAGGTGAACCATCCGTTTTAAATGCAGGGGTATTGGCTTCTGCATCTAAATAGGTTTTCAGTTCAGCATCCAGAGCAAGTAAAGATACCGATGCACCGTTCATGTCGATACTGGTCATGTAGTTACCGACAAAAGTACGATAAATTTTGATGCCTTTACGTGCCAAATGTTCGCAAACATCGTTGTTAAAGACATACAGCTCCTGCATTGGCGTTGAACCAAAACCATTGACCAATACCGCTACTTCAGTCAGGTCAGGACGGTCAAGAAACAGGTCATCAACAATACGTTGAGCCAGTTCTTTTGATGGCAATATTTTTTCACGACGAATTCCCGGTTCACCGTGGATGCCTACGCCGTATTCCATTTCATCATCGGCAAGAGTAAAGGTTGGAGTGCCCTTGGCAGGAACGGTACATGAGCTATAAGCAAAACCAAGACTAATGACATTGTCCGCAGCTTTTTGAGCCACAGCTTTGACTTCAGGAAGTTCTAAGCCTTTTGATGCTGCAGCACCGGCAATTTTATGTACCAATACTGTACCGGCAACACCACGACGACCGACAGTATATAAGCTGTCTTTGACTGCAATGTCATCTGCTACTTTGACGTAATCCACGTTAATGCCGTCATCTGTTGCAAGCGCTGCACCATTCTGGAAATTCATCATATCGCCAGAATAGTTTTTAATGATCATCAGCACGCCTTTGTCTGTTGCGACATGCTGCAGGGCTTTATAGACCTGAATTTGTGAAGGTGATGCAAATACATCACCACAAACGGCTGCGTCTAACATACCTGCGCCGACAAAGCCTGCATGTGCCGGCTCGTGACCGCTGCCGCCACCACTGATCAGTGCGACATTATTATGTTTTGCTTTTCTTGAAATGATTTTGTGTGACTCGGTAAATGCGAGTTCTGGATGAGCGAGGACAAAGCCTTTGCACATTTCGACAACCAGGTTTTCAGGGTTGTTGATGAGTTTTTTCATTGGAACACCAAGAGTGATTGATTTGGGAGATAAATTTATTGCTCTATTATTATAGAAAGTAATGATTTTTGCAGAGTTAAAAATGTAAAAGCGGATGATTTGGGGTTGGGTGGTTAGAAAAGGGGCGGTTTTTGATGTATATTTATTTTTAAAAGAATCCCCCTAAATCCCCCTTTGATAAAGGGGGACTTACGCGAATTTGATTGCGGTTTTCGATTCGTGGTATCCCTCCCTTTTTTAAAGGTGAGCCATGTATGGCGCAAGAGGAGGGATTATTAAAAGAGAATAAAAAATGAAACCCTACAATAAAAACTTAAAACAAGCCTCGCGTGATTTACGCAACAACATGACCGATGCTGAAAAGTTGTTATGGTCACGACTTCGTAATAAGCAAATTTTAGGTTTGCAGTTCTATCGGCAAAAACCAATTTTAAATTACATCGTTGATTTTTACTGTCATGCTGCCAATTTAGTGATTGAATGTGATGGTAGTCAACACTTTACGGAAGATGGGTTAGAAACAGATCGCATTCGAGATGAAGCTCTGGCTCAACTTGGATTGAAAGTGTTGAGATTTGATAATGGGCAGGTGATGGGGCGGATTGATGATGTGGTGGAAACGATTTATCAGTGTTGTCTGAAAGAGCTTTCATAAAAATCTCCCTAGATCCCTCTTTGGAAAAGAGGGACTTCGCGCGAATTTGATTGCGGTTGTGGATTTGGCTAGTTCCTCCCTTTTTAAATGGGAAGCTAGGAGGGGGGCTTTATGCAGAATGATAGTTCACAAGTGGGTTTAACTGAATGAGTGAATTTTTCATATTGAACCGTACCGGGTTTGTCGGAGACTTTTTTATTTAAGTTAGGCCACCTGACCTAACGGGTTAATCTTATCATAGTACATTGCTTCAAACTCAAAAGGCGACTTGTAACCCAGTGCACTGTGTACACGCTTTTTATTGAACCAATCTACCCAGTTTAGTGTCGCAAGTTGTACATCTGCTAAACCTTGCCAATCTGCTTTTAGATATTCAATCACCTCTGTTTTGTATAAGCCATTCACCGTTTCAGCCAAAGCATTATCGTATGAATCACCAGTCGTACCGACTGATGCTCGTAAATTTGCTGCTTCTAAACGATTGGTATAGCGAATGGAAAGATATTGCACACCTCTGTCGGAATGATGAATCACATTCTTTGGCATGCCTCGATCATGCAATGCTTGCTCCAATGCATCGAGCACCATATCTGTATTCATCCGTGTCGATACTTTCCATCCAACAATTGCTCGTGAGAACACATCAATAATAAAGGCGGTATAGACCCAGCCTGAATTTGTTTGAATATAGGTAAAGTCAGCAACCCACAAGTGATTAGACTGATCAGCTCTAAAATTCCGTTTCACTAAATCATCTGCTCGTTTTTGGTCATCTCGGCTACGGGTGGTTTGTTTGTTCTTACCTCGCCAAACACCTTGTATACCTAGCTTTTTCATTAATCGAGCAACAGTACAGCGTGCAATAATATAGCCTTCACGTTTCAGTTTTTGCCAGACTTTACGTACACCATATTGACCTGAACTTTCCTTCCAAATTCGTTTAATCTCCTCAGCATGATGCAAGTCATGTAAATCTTGCTTTGCTCGATGTTCTGGATTTTCGCAGAGATCTAGGGTCCGGTAATAGGTTGAAGCTGCGATCGGTAAAATCCTACAAATCGCATCAACACCATATAAGTCTTTATTGTTATGGATGAAATCCACCATTATTTGTGTGGGCGGTCGAGCTCCGCCTGGGCGAAAAA